>JAJZOM010000213.1 GCA_021811505.1 Thermoplasmata archaeon
AGAATATATCCATAGTTGGTTCGGTCGACGGGGCTAAAATGCATTACGAGCAGGCTATTTCTCAGTTAATGAAGTGGCATCACTCAAACGGAAACAGCATCGAATCATTGATAACCAATATAAAAACGCCAGAGAACGATAATTTATTCGAACGAAGGGATGTTAATAATATCAAGACCGTGATATCATGGCAGTGATCGCATGGATCTTGATTTCAAGTCAATTTCTGCTGAGATAACTTCCGAACTGACTGCCGGATTTTCAGATCTTTCCCGCTCTTTGAACAGAGCACCGGTACTGTGTGCGGTGGCTGTTGATCCACCTGCTGACACCCTGACATACATGAGATCCAAGAGACGGATCGCGAAAAATATAGGGGTTGAGTTCAGGGAAGTGGTTCTTGCAAAAGAAGAAGCTTCTAAACTTGAGAATAAAGTTATCGAACTCGCGAATGACAATGGAATTGACGGGATCATCATAGAATCTCCGCTTCCTGCTGGTTTTAAAATCGGGGAGGTTGCTGAACAAATACCACCTGAGAAGGATGTTGATGGCGTGACTTCCAGAAGCCAGGGCCTAATCGCTGTCAACAGGGAACTTATGCTCCCTGCCACAGCTTACGCCATAACGGTTGCAATCGAGAAGCTTTCCGTTCCAAAGGGTTCTCATGTCGTCGTGATAAACAGGTCTACAATAATTGGAAGGCCGCTGGCAATGATGCTAACGAATCGTGATTACACCGTTACAATATGTAACAGCAAAACACTCAATTTGAGGGCAATAGCCAGATCCGGGAACGTGATTGTCACAGCAGTCGGAAAGGCTGGGTTTCTTAATGCCGATTTTGTGAATTCAGATTCCATAGTTATCGATGCTGCAATCAATTTCGCAAATGGAAAGCTGATGGGGGACACTGACTACGATAATGTGAGAAATGTTGCGAGATACGTGACACCTGTTCCGGGAGGTATTGGACAATTGACGCCTGTCCTGATTTACCGGAACCTCCTGAAATCATTGCAGAAAACTCATGAAATAAAAGCATAGATCGGTTGGATTCATGAACCCGGATTTCCTGCAGTTTAACAATACAATCAAATAAAAAGAATTATTTAACGCATTGCGTTATACAATCCATGCCTCCTTTTTCTCCTGCTTCCTCCACAAATGAAATACTAAAATTTCTTCGTAAAAGCACCGCCGGGAAGAACATGGTTGTGGGCATTAGTGGTGGAATTGACAGCAGCGTTGTGCTGATGCTTTGCAGACTTCTGGACAAAGATCGGGTGATTCCTGTGTTCATGCCTGATTGCAACACGCCAGCTGATGATTACAGGGATATTGCGAAGTTATCCAGCAAAACTGGTTTGGAGGTTACCACGATAAATATTGATCCTGTGATAAGGATGCTGTCAGATGTAGGGAAAATCAACGACAGGAAAATCCTTGGAAATGTCAAATCAAGGACAAGAATGATCATCCTTTATTCCGTATCAAACAGCAGGAACGGTATGGTTATTGGCACAACCAACAGGACTGAATACCTGACAGGCTACTTTACGAAATTCGGTGATGGGGGTTGCGATCTTGAACCCATATCCCATCTTTACAAGAACGAGATCAGGAAGCTGGCAGCCTATCTTGGCGTGCCACAGGAAATTATTCAGAAAAAACCCTCTGCAGGACTGTGGGAAGGACAAACCGATGAGGATGAACTGGGAATCTCGTATGATGAACTTGATAGTATTCTTGTAAAATTATTCGATCAGGGCATGCCACCTGAAACCGATCTGGAAAAACGGTTTGTGGAACTGTATGAGAGCACCAACCATAAGAGAAATATGCCTCCGTCCATAGAAAGAAGGGATGGCTGAATTGTCGCTTGTTTTGGGCGACTTTCTGGACCTTGGCATTATTTTGATCATCGCAGCATTTGCGATCCCTATTGCTCGAAAGGCGTCAATGATCGATCTTCCCTTCCTTATACTGTTCGGATTTCTGATTGGCCCGGTCACCGGAATTGTTTCCCATTCTTTCTCGCTTTATCTCATGAGCGAATTTGGAGGTGTGGGCATTGGCCTGCTTGGCATAGTCATAATTCTATATTACGAGAGCCATGGCATAAACTTCAGGATAATAAGAAGGGAACTCATGAGAATAGCTTCCCTCGATACGCTGGGAATGGTGATCACGGCCATAGTTTCCGGCTTGATTTTCTCACTTATAACGGGAGCACCGCTTGTAATAGGTTTCCTGTTCGGAGCAATAATATCCCCAACGGATCCGGCAAGCCTCATCCCCATGTTCAAGAGGATGGATGTACAGGAGGAGATTTCGGGCATCATAGTGGGAGAGAGCCTTTTTAATGATCCGCTTGGTATCATACTGGTAGCCATAGGGATATCCCTTATCGACCCAAGCTCAACGTACATTCCGATGTACGCTGCAATATCAAATTTCTCAGGCGTGTTTGCCGCGGTTCCAATATTTATCCTGATCCAGATCGCTGTTCCCACGTCTGCCGGAATACTGGCAGGTTTCTCAGTAATTTATCTTAACAAGATATTCAGCTTCGACAATCTTCTTGTGGGATTTCTTATTGGCGTGGTTCTTCTTGAATTCACTGTGCTTGAGGCAGTTAACATCACCCCGTTTCCAGCTGCCATAGCGACCGGTGCCATAATTGGGAATTTCTCGGATAAGAGCCTGTTCTGGGAAAGGGAGGCTAATTTTCAGCAGAGTCTGTCATTCCTGTCAAGGGCTTTGATATTCATTCTGCTTGGAAGCATTCTCACCCTGAGTGACATATCTGCCTACTGGGTTGTGGGTATACTCGTGACACTTGCCGTATTATTCTTCTCGCGTCCGCTGGCAGTTTTTGTATCCTTAATTGCTGCCAGATTCTCAAGGTCAAGGTTCAGGATAAACAACAGGATGAGCCTGTTCATGGGCCTTACCGGTACGAAAGGATCGGTGTCGGTTGTAATGTCCCTGGTGCCATATACCCTGGGAATAGAGGAAAACCTTCCAATCCTAATAAAATGGGGGCAGATGATTTACGTCGCTACAGCTTTTGTGGTCATATTTTCCATCATAATGCAGACGATTTATGTCCCGTATGCGTCCAGGAAGCTGCTGGGGCTTCCCATCATGGCAAGTGCCGAGACCCAGAAGAAATGATCAGAAGATGTCGTCCTCGTTTATGCCGAGTTCCTTGAGCAGGGAATCACGATCCTTGTAGAACCTGTTTATCATCCTCGTCACATCCCTGTAAGTGTAGAATTTCTTTTCTATCATCCTGTTCAGCATCAGCTCCCTCAGATCCACTTCCCTCTCAAGATCAGCCTCTGTCTTGCCAATCCTCTCTGCAATCCTGTTCATGGCATAGCTGAATCCTGAGAATGTGAAATTGTCAGACTGGGAGTTCCATTTGAAGATGTTGTTGACTATGATGTCACTGGTTGACGGATCTAGACCTGTGATCTCCGAAACACTGGTGGCTCTCCTCACGATCTTGTTATTATATGTAAGCTGGGATTGCATAATGATTACATCGAGCGCGGTTATGAGCGTTCTCGGAATGTTTATTGGTGGAGATTCCAGTCTGTGGATCAACGTTTTCGGATCCTCTGCGTGGAACGTGCCAAAACCGTACCTTCCGGCAGACATTGCCTGGAAAACCGTGAATGCCTCCTTCCCTCTCACTTCTCCAATAACGATATAGTTGGGTCTCTGCCTGAGGGACGCAGCCAGGAGATCGAACATGTCTATCTCTCCTCCCCTCTTTCCAGTCTCCCTGTCAAGCGTACCGAAACCGGGTCTTGTCACAGTCGCGATCCAGTTCTCATGCGGGATATTTATCTCCCTTGTATCCTCGATGCTCACTATCTTCATCTGAGGCGGGATAAAAAGGAGTATTGCGTTGAGAAGAGTGGTTTTTCCTGAACCTGTTCCTCCCGCCACCATCATGTTGGCGCCGTATTCCGTCAGCACCCAGAGATAGGCGAATATTCTTGCGGATACGGATCCGGTCATTATGAGACTCACCGGACTGAGCGGGTTCGCCTTGAACTTCCTGATGGTGAACGCAGGACCGTTATTGGTAATATACCTGCCTAGTGAGGCTTGCAGCCTAGAACCATCCGGGAGAGTGGCATCAATGATCGGTATTGATATTGATATGTGCTTACCAGAATCTTGCACGATCCTCTTAACGTATGTGTTCAGTTCATTCTCGTCTTCGATGAACACGTTGGACGCAATGTACCCATGATTTCTGTGAAAGATAAAGATTGGAACTTTTGGGCCGTCGCACGATACGTCTTCAATATCCTGGTCGAGCATAAGTCCATTTATCTTACCGAATCCGACCACATCCCTTTCAACGTAGTATTTGAGGACAGTCATTTCGTTTGCTGGTCTTTCCACCCCTATGTCCTCGAGGATAGCAGGATATATTTTTTCGAAATCCTTCTTCCTTTCCGATGAGGTAATCTTCTGATCCGAGACACGTTCCATGATCTTGTCCTTGATAAGATCTACCTCCTTCTTCATGTCAGGATCCAGGTAAGGTTCTATCAGATGATAGTGGATCTCCTTATCTTTCTTGTCGACAAATATCCTTGAATAAACAAGGCCTGGTTCCACCTCATAAAACGAAAGATCATCAGGCTCCGAGACCTCTGATAGCTTGATTTCAAGTTCCCCGCCCTTTTCAATCTGTCTTCTTCTGAACATTATATCCCACCTATGATTAGAAGTATAACAATGCTGATTGTAAGCATTATACCGGCGAGGAATATTCCGGAACTTATTCTACCATCCCTCAGAACCCCTGAAATAATGCCGGTTCCACCGCCCTGGACAACCAGCCCTATGTTGAAAACGTTCTTTATCGTAGCAACGCTTGTGGTAGCGCCACCTCCAAGTGAAAAACCGGAACCAATCTTCGGTAAGAAATCAATATCCAGTGTCAGGATCACAAACAGGAAAACACCATAGGATATCATCATAACCATGGTATAATTCTTCATATCCGCAAATCTCTGGTTCCTGAGCAGCTGCATCTGTGAAGTAAATTCCGACACCATTGTCATAACGTCTGATATGTTCGATCCGGATTCACTCGCCTTTATGATGATTTTCCCCGCCCTAACAACATTCTCCGATCCTATATCCTTTCCAAAGTCCTTGAGGGCTTCCTCCACTGATATACCCCATGAGATCATTGAAGCAACTCTCTTGATCTCATCCGATAGAGCTCCGTAATCAGCAGATGATGCCCTGACTATTGCTGCTGAAATAGGCATACCAAAAGTGGTGTATTCTGCCAGATCGCGCAGGAAATCTGGAACCCTCCTTTCCGCGTCATAAAGTCTCTTCATCTCTAGATTATCGAAGAAACCGTAAGGAATAAAAATTATAACGATGA
>JAJZOM010000163.1 GCA_021811505.1 Thermoplasmata archaeon
TCTGATTTTTGCAATAGAAGGAATGGACACAAAGGAAATATCAAGAAGTGAAAAGATCTACGAAACAACCTTTTCCAACCCGATTATAACATTTATATACAACAAATGTTCTGATGGATCTATCGCCCCTCTTGGGATGGCTCAAAAATTATTTGGCAGGACTTTCAGCTATTATGTCATAGTCCCGAGAATGCATCTTGAGGGATTCACGAAAATTCTGATGGAAGCCTTCTCAACGATGAAAGAATGGAAGATGAGTCTGACATATAGTATGCGAATTGATCGGCTTTAATTTTTTTCATCATTTTTAATTTCATTTATTTTTCTCTCTTTGTTCTTTTCAGCTGAAAATCTTCCCAAAGGATAATCTCCTGTGTCAACGAATTTCACAATTTTTCCAAGAATCGGATGAATTTTCATCACAATATCGTACATCTCCAGCGCAATTTTTCTGATCTCGGGGTGTGCCGAACTCCCGGATCTGAGTTCAATGAAATAGCATAATTCTTGAAGATTAATCTTCACGATGAAAACCTGATAGCATGCAAAAGGAACCACATACTGAGCTAAACTCTCGCCGGAGATTTTTCTGACTTTCTCCCACAGTTCAAATGCCCCCTTCATTCTCTCTGTGTATTGGTCCAGAATTTCAGGAAAATCTATTAGCAATGGTGGTACATAAAATCCAGAAACAGGTGTGATGTCTCTTTTTATAATTGTTAGAATTCTATGCCTCTGGAACTCCCTGAATGTTCCAAGAGAACAGGTTACCTGGAACAAGTACTCGGGTATCTCGAAGAATCTTCCGCCCTTCTCCCTGCGGTTATTCCTGGCGTTGCCTATCTTATCTATGTAGGAGTCGACATATGCTCTTTCCGCATCCTTATCTGTGCTAGAGGGTATTTTTCCTGTCTCATCAAATTTAAGTGCAGAATAAATTCTGTGCATCTCGTCCTCCTCACTTCTAAAATCGATGATCTTTACACCTGTGAAACTCTCTGAAGGGCTGAAAGTTCGAGGCCTTTCGTTGCGCTCGGTAATGTATTCGGTCATTCTGGAGCCGTAAATATTCGTGGCGTTTTCCATCAGGTTAGGAAATTCCACATCAAGTTCATTATATAGATCAGACGATATTCTCTGAAATTCCGGGATTTTCACGGCGTTCAATTTTTGAATGAGATATATGAAAGATCGTGCATTACCGGAAATTCCAAGATTAGTAATCGTGCTGACCGGCAAACAGGCTCTCGCCTCATCAAGTGCCCTCGCTCTGACAGATCTATTATAAACATTCTTAGCGGACCTGATGCTCTTTTCATCCTTCAAAAATGGAAACATTACTTCCTCGGAAGAAAGTGCATCCTTGAAACTGAACCCCTCAATAGGAAACCGTGACCTGTAATATTGTTCGGCAACAGAAAGAACCTTTTCATAAAGGTCAAACAATCCTCTGCAATGTGAATCATATTCCGATGCTAATGGATCGGCAATACCAATATATGCGGCGTGCAGAAACATACCTTCGAAGTTTTCATATTTCACGTATCTTGAAGACTTTTCAAGAAACGAGAGTCCTATCCTGCTTCCCTCAATGTACCAAGTGATGAGGTTCGATATGTTTTGCAACCCAACTTGGGCCGTGACAAGTTCAGAAACAGACTCGTCACCATATTCAAGGAATACCTTCCTATAGAACTCCTCACCTCTTTTATCATCGTTCAGAAACTCCTTCCTGTAAACGTTTCTTATATCAAGTTCAGAAGTTCTGCTGTATCTTGACATAAGTGCTCCCCTGTCAATCATTTTGCTTAATTTTATTATGAACACATTTTTTTCAGTGTTTGAAAAACCTTCCATTGAGATACCTTTCCCGATGAAGCATGATAACATTTCCCGGAATTAATGTTTATGATTTGAACCTTCATTTCGGCCTCAGTTAATGTGATATGTCCTTTTATAATTGAAATAGTAAACGGATCTTGCGATTCCAATAGAAAATCCCGAAATGAATGAAAGAACCGCCCATGAAAGAGATGCATCGTTTCCGATCCTCCTGTGATAACGCAACAGCTGCAAGAAGTCATGAAAGCCGATCTTTTTACCTTTGGTGAAAAACCTTGCCAGCAGATCAGCGTGATAAACATTGTAAGAAAGAATCTCGTTCAGTTCAGGGTGATTGGAAGATTCGAGAATCTGTTTCATTGTATCAAATGATCTGGTGTAAAAAGACGATTTGTTCTGGAAAAAATTCATCTTTGAGAGATTGACAGTGGTAAGACTTTCGTGTATCCTGTAATACGTTAACTTGTTATGAATAACTGCTATTGTTTGACCTCTGATCAATGACATGTAGAAAAGAAACTTGTCTATGCTTCTCTCGATGTTCCACAATTCATTATCAAAGCTCTTAAAAACTTCTTTTCTGAACGACATGCAGCTGATATACCAATCACCCTTGTAAGACAGTGCCTTTCCAATTTCCCTAATAGAAGATTTTCTGTTAATGTATAAATCAGTTCCAAAGGTTACCACAGCCCTCGAATCCAGTGGATTTCCATAATCATCAATGGCGGTGTTGTTGTCGTGCACCATCGACACCTCCTTCCTCGTTTTGAATATCTCACTCACAACTGAAATTTTATCGTTTGAAAATAAATCATCGTCATCCAGAAAAAACAGCAATTCCCCTGAACTCGATCTTGCACCAGTGACCATTTTTCTGGAAATGTACTTTTCATCAGTATATATCGATATAACTCCGTTTTCTTTCAGATAATCATCCACATGATCATCCTGAAAATTCTTGACAACGATTATTTCCAGTTCAGACCTGTCGCAGTTTTGCGCCAAAACAGATTCAACAGCTCTTAATAGATACTGCCTTCTGTCGTGTGCCGAAATGATGACTGAAATCAAGGGCATTCTGAATGGATATTGGAATTGGTAAATTAGTTTATGCGTTGCTTCCCTCTACTGGCTAATTCTTTCAGCCCTGACTGTTCATGCTCATAGGTCGCAGCTCATCTGTGAAGTATAATACTCTTTATACCAAGTTTTCTGGCAAGTTCACCCTCAATATCGTCCCTGTCGCCCATTACAACTGAATTCTCAAGGTCAATATCAAAGTCCTTCATAGCCTGTCTTATCAAACCGTCTCCAGGTTTCCTGCAGGTGCAGTTATCGCCCGGGTGATGCGGGCAGAAATATATTCCATCAACTCCAGCTCCCTTTTCTCTTAACTTTTCAAGGAGTGCATTGTTGAATTCTTCCATCTCTCGAACCGTGAAAAAACCCCTGGCTATACCCGACTGATTTGTGATGATTATTATTAGATACCCTTTGCTTTTGTAATCCCTGATTATATTCACGGCGTCGTCGAAAATAAAGAGATCGGCAGGATCATGACAGTAGGGGCAGTCTCGGTTGATTGTCCCATCGCGATCCGTGAAGAGCGCAGGTTTCATTGTGGAGATCGTATCGTAAACCCTTATTTTATCTTCTTCCTTTGAAAATGAAACCCTTTGTGCAGGGGGCTGAAAAAAACGGATCTTGCCCTCCCGTACTCCACCACGACCAAAACTGAAAATAAGATTATAAGTATTGAACGGTAGCTTGCATCTAAAAAGACCAAAGCTGGATAAAGTGGTCCATGGTTGTCGCTTGAGTAAACCAATATTACAGTTGTATTTCCGCTCAATTTGACAGTTAGTGGTATACCGCTTGTTGAAAATCCTGCTATTCTAACGCCCGAAATAGTATATTGACCCATAGGTTCGATAAGAGTTATCTGCGATAATCCTGACAGAGAGACATTCCCTGAAACATTAACCCCCCAAATTACCCCCTCAGGCAAGCCGCTGCTTTTTATCACGAGACTAGCTGTCTTGGGTATATAATCGACTTTGACATTTATTAGTATCTCTGACACATTAACTGTCTTGCCGGGGAGATCGCTAAGATAGGTGCCCGTGTTCATGAAGGAAACATAGTAACTTCCTGCTGGGAGACTTATGTTTATCTGGTGCATGGTGGTCGAATATTCCTTACCGTCTATAATCACCCCCCAGGAGTAGTTTTCCGGCAATCCTGATTCCGTGAGACGCAGGTCACCGTAATGCACTTCTGGTGCTATGGAGAGTGTTGATGTGTTTGACAATGTGTTAAAATAGTAATATGGCAGTATCAGTTTTCCGGAGAAATTTGCAGAATTATCAGGCTGTACATAAAAGCTCGTTGCAAAAGACTGCATGGGCTTCAGATCAATTCCTGTGAAGTTTCTATTCGAAAAGATTGACCCGTATTCTGATTCCTGGACAGTTATATCGTCTATTGAGGAGTTCCCAAAATTTGTAACGTTCAGAAAAACAAGTTTATTGTTTGCAGAATAGGTGAAATTGATAGAGGCAGAGACTGATTTAATAAAATCAACCGGAAAAGTGAACGTTTGGGCAGTCCCATTCAGAATCTGGATATTCGATTTCAGTACCAGGCTAATATTAGAGTTGCCGGGTCTTATTCTGTTATATCCGGAAACCGAAAGATTGAGCATGGATCGATTGTTATCAATAGTGGTGTTTCCCGAAGTGATCAGTGTGCCGTTGTCAAGGAATAACAGTTCATACGATACAGCTAATCTATAGGGGTAATTTGTATACACTATTGCTGAAATTACGCTGCTAGGACCCATTATAACAGATGTTGTGAGCGGTATAACCTTCAACGCTGGCAATGTTGGAGTAACATTGAGATACATTCTTGATGAATTTTTGAACGGAAAACTGGGAACCGAGAAATAAAAGAGCTGAGTATTAATGGACAGAGCGTAATCACCTAAATACAGCGAATTGTTCGCGCCCGTTAACACATTGCTGATAACCGGGAGTTTACAGGAACCGTTTGTGAATGTGAGTCCACCAAACAGGCCATATCCGGTGAGCGCATGGTATTGAGTGTCTATTATGTTTTGAGAAATGGCGTAATCAGTGGTGTTCATTTCACTCGGGCCAAGTTGAAAATAAACCTTATTCAAGGGCGTTCCGTCGTCGTAAGCGAGAATCCTGATGATTCTGCCCAGTAGCAGGGATGAATTATCTGACACCATGAAGGCTGACTGATTATTTTCTGATGATAACATATCGTAGCTGATTCCGTAATCGTAAACTTTGCTGTTGTTAGTTACGAGTGCATAATCTTTACGCCCGTTGGGATTGCCGTATGAGTTTCGGAATGGCATATTGTTTATTCCCAGTTGTGAATCTTCGATGTACGCAGATGAATTTGAGAATAGATCACGGAAATACTCAATGCCTATCCTGTCAACGCTGTCGTTAGATGTGATTCTGATTGAGACGTTCCAAATGGTCGTGTTGGAATATTTTGCAGGGTCATAATGATAATACAATGTCGTTCTGGACTCCATG
>JAJZOM010000055.1 GCA_021811505.1 Thermoplasmata archaeon
TCCGTAGGTGTGCATGTATCTCTCCCGACTAACTTCTGCTTTTCTTTCATGTTTTTTTTCTCCATGTTGTTAAAGCCCCCTAATCAACTCTTGCGTTGTCCCTCACGGGGCAAGCCCACGGCTTCAGTCGTGGGCAATTGACTATCTGTGCTATCTCAGAGGTATCAAATCTCATCTCTATCACTGCATTTGCACCAGCTTTTTCCGCTTCTTCCCTAAGTCTTTCCATTGCAAGGTTTCTGGCGTCATTCAGCATCTTGACATATTCCTTGATTTCTCCACCTGCAATGGTCCTCAACCCCGCCATAATATTCCCTCCAATACCTCTGCTTCTCACAGTTATCCCCCATATCGTGCCAATAACCTCGTTAATTCTGTGTCACGGTACATAGTTTGTTGAAACTACAATCACCTGATTCATGGAAAAATCAAGATGAAATCTGTAATAAACCTTCTTACCCGGAGATCATAAATGATAATAAAATATTGTATGTAGTAAATAATGCACTAACGTTTAAATAAAGTGCCTCAATGCACGAATACATGCTATCATTACAGGAAAGAGAGATCATACCGGACAACTGGTACAACATTGTTCCGGATTTGCCGCAGCCACTGCCTCCGCCGGTTGACAAAGACAATGAACATTCCTCCATAGAGCTCCTGAACAGGATTCTTCCAAGAGAGATACTGAAACAGGAATTCACTTTTCAGAGGTATACGAAGATTCCCGAAGAAGTGCAGGAATTATACACGCAGATTGGCAGACCCACGCCTCTTTTCAGGGCGATCGGCCTTGAGAGATTCCTTGATTACAGGGGGAAAATCTTCATAAAATATGAGGGAGCAACAATCACCGGATCGCACAAGATAAATACTGCGATACCGCAGGCAATCTACGCAAGGGATGAGGGGGTCAAGGGAGTTGTTACGGAGACAGGTGCCGGACAGTGGGGAACGGCAACTGCCGTTGCTTCTTCTTTTTCAGGAATAAAGGCAAAAATTTTCATGGTGAAGGTGAGTTTCCAGCAGAAACCGCTGAGGAAGCAGATAATGGAACTTTATGGTGCTGAAATAGTGCCAAGCCCTTCCACGGAGACAAAATTCGGGCGTTCAGTCATTGAGAAGAGACACGATCACCCCGGAACCCTTGGAATCGCCATCAGCGAAGCGGTTGAATATGCACTGGAACACGACATGCGATACATGCTCGGTAGCGTATTCAATTCTGTGCTGACCCATCAGAGCGTCATCGGCCTTGAAACAGAAAAACAACTTGAAATTCTCGGCGAGGAGCCGGACGTACTCATCGGGTGTGTTGGTGGAGGCAGTAATTTCGGGGGATTTACATTTCCCCTGATCAAGAAGTTTCCTGAGGCTGAGGTGCTTGCGTCTACTGCTGAAGAGGTTCCGAAATTTACCCATGGTGATTACAAATATGATTTCGTGGATTCCGCTCAGACACTTCCGTCAGTCAAGATGTACTCACTAGGGTCTGACTTTGTGCCAGAGAAAATATATGCGGGAGGATTGAGGTACCACGGTGCGGCTCCGTCAGTTTCCATGCTTGTTAAAACCGGAAAAATTACACCCAGCGACGTGAGTGAGGAGACTGTCATCGACGCCCTCAGAATATTTGCCAGAACGCAGGGTATTGTTGCTGCACCGGAATCCGGTCACGCCCTTGCCACAGCAATTGAGTACGTTGCAAGACACAGGAATGACAGGAAGAACATCGTCGTCAATGTGAGCGGGCACGGTCTCCTGGACATGTCCATATTCGACAGGTGAACATGATGAAACCGCTGGTGCTCTATTTCACAGCCAATTATCCTTCAAGGGAGATTCTTTCGGAATTCATTGCCAGGCTTGATACGAGCGTGGTGAAATATGTGGAATTAGGTATGCCGACAGACAATCCGCTTTACGATGGCCCCACAATAAAAGTAACGCATGGTACTTCCGTGGCTGATTTCAGGGACAGTGACCTGAAAATATATTCTGACCTCCTAAGGGAACGTGATATCAGGACCTATCTGCTGGTATATTATCATGAATTGAGGAAGAGGGGGTCGGGATTCCTGCACTACCTCCGTGACATTGGGATATCCGGCCTGATAATTCCGGACCTTTTCATAGATTATTTCGACTCCGGCACCGAGGTGATTAAATCATTTCCGGAAGGCCTTGAATTCATCCCGTTCTTCAATCCGGCAACACCGGACAGCGTAATAAGAACCGTGGCAGAAATGACCAGTTCATGGGTATATTACGGTCTCCAGCCATCCACCGGAATCAATGTGCCGTTTGATCTCAGGGAGGTCTCAAAAAGGATTCTTGAGATGGTTCCGGGGAGGGAAGTCAATTTCGGCTTCGGAATCCGGACAGTGGACCAGGTAAGGGAGATTATGGAACTGGGTTCAAACGGCGTAGCCATTGGAACTATGCTGATTCCGATGCTGAAGGAGAACCGGATAGACGACTTTGTCGAATTTCAGGAAAAAGTGAGGGAGATGATGGAAGTTGTCGGATGAAAGCATGACCTTCCAGGAACTTCCGGAGATGGATGAAAGTTCGGCTTTCAGCCTAATGAACAGTCTTCTTCTCAATTCAAGCGATGAAACCAAGGCGGCATTTCTGGCAGCCCTTCACAGCAGGGGAGAGACTGGTGCCGAGTTATCGGGATTTGTAATGGCTCTCAGGAATACGGCAACACTCGGGAAAATACACAACGTGATGGACATAGTCGGAACCGGAGGAGACGGCAAGAACACCATAAATGTCAGTACAGCCGCCTCGTTCGTTGTGTCATCACTCGGAATCAGGGTAGCCAAACACGGAAATTTTGGAGCAACAAGCAACAAGGGAAGTGGCGATTTCCTGAGATTCCTTGGCTATAACTTTGAAATGGACCAGGAAGAGCTTGCCAGACGAGTAAACGACACTAACTTTGCCTTCATCCTCGCTCCCCTATACAATGCAAACTTTGCAAAATTTGCCAAAGCGAGAAAATCCCTGCCTCACAAAACCGTCTTCAACTACCTCGGCCCGATCACCAATCCCGCTGACCCTGAAAACCTGGTTCTTGGGGTGACGCATGAAGAAATAAGCAGGCTTTATTCTGATTTCATGATTAAAAACAACAAGAGAGGCTATATTATTTATTCCAGGGATGGAATGGATGAAATCTCTCCAGAAACGCCATCGATGATGACAATTATCAAAGGATCCGAGAGTGAAAAGATTGAGATTCACCCGGAAGACATTATTGGAGATAAAATCAGGGTGGATGAGGTATCTGCCACTGAACCTGCCGATTCGTTCAGGATGACCATGGAGGGCATATCCGGCGAAAGAAGAAATGTATCCCGGTTCATAGCACTGAACGCCGCACCTGCACTGGTTTTGAATGGAAAGGCAGGTGAAATCCGGGATGCCTATGACATTGCGATGGAGGCCATTTCTTCCGGCACAGTATCAGATCACCTGGACAAGATTATGGGGGAATGCAGGAGATGAGCAGGCACACCACATTCGTGAAGATATGTGGCATCACTAACCTGGAGGATGGCATTGCTGCTCTTGACGGTGGGGCAAGAATCCTGGGCGTTGTCCTTTCAAACCTTTCACCGAGAAAGGGGAGCCAGGAGGTTATTCGTGGCCTGAAAGACATCGGGGCGGAGGTCGCAGGGGTATACACAGACATGGATTCCATAAGGGAATCGGAGATGAACGAAGACTACGTGCAGATCCATTTCCCGCACGGAACTGACGAAATAACATTCGTAAGGGATCAGCTGAAGAAAAAGGTGATATCAGTTGTCATGCCACAGCATTCAAATGATCCCGGGGCTGAAGCTCTCGAACTTCTGGACCTTGGGGCTGATTATTCGCTCATCGATTTCGGTGGCGATCTCTCAGGTGTCACATTATCGCACAAAATTGATCTATCCGGCATGAAGACAGGTGTGGCCGGCAGGATATCCATTGAGAATATCGGCTATGCTCTTTCGCTGAATCCATATTTCCTAGATATCAGCAGCAGAATTGAGAAATATCCCGGAAAAAAAGATCACGGGAAAATGATCGAATTAATGGAGTTGTTCAGAAATGAATCGGAACTTGTATCATAAGGTTGAATCCCTGCTGAAAGGCGACAGTGATTTTGCTTATTTCTGCCGTTTTCGGGACAATGACAGAATCAGCGGCGAAGAGTTTCTTTTTGAAACTGAAAACGACCCGGTTACATTTAATGGAAACTCCCGTGACACCATAAGAAAAGGACTTTCCGATATGGTGGAATCTCTGGATGATGGTGTGCTTGTTCCCGCATTCATTTCATACGATTTTGTGTCAACAGTTTTTGGTCTCCAACTTAGGAATCGATCAAAATGGCCAACTGTAAGCGCCATAATGCCAAGCAAAATCACAAAAGGTCAATTTACACGGGCGGCAGCCACTGGACCTGGCAGAAAACTGGGCGTAGCAACCATGGAGAAATACCGCAGGGAGGAACTCGCACACAGGATCGCGGATGTGAGAGAAAGGATCAGGGAGGGAGAACTCCTGCAGGCAGTACTGTCAAACAGGTTTGACGTCTCTCCATTTGATTCCGCCAGCCTGCTGAATTACTTCATGACCAACGATCTTTCGAGGTATGTTTACATGTTCCGGTTCAATGGGCACGAGGTTGTGGGAAGTTCTCCGGAAAGTGTTTTTGTTAGAAACGGCGTGAATGTCACAATTGATCCCATAGCGGGGACAAGGAACAGGGATGTTGAAGCCAATAACGACACCATTCTCATAAAATCGCTGAATAATGACGTCAAGGAAATATGCGAACACAGGATGCTCGTTGACCTCGCCAGGAATGATCTTGCCAGGATATGCAGCCCCGGGACCATTAGGGTGACAAGGGACATGATCCCGGAAAAATTCTACTCCGTGATACATCTAGTGAGCCAGGTCAAGGGCACAGTTCGTGAAAACATATCCCCTTACGATCTCCTCGCCTCGATATATCCGGCGGGAACCGTCAGCGGAGCTCCCAAGCGGAGGGCACTGGAAATCATAGACGAAACCGAAGAAAGGGCGAGAGGACCATACTCCGGGTCAGTAGGTTTACTGGGGAAAGAGATCATGGACATGGCCCTCACAATCAGGAGTGCCTTCCAGTCACAGGATGAAAGCTATGTGCAGGCCGGCGCCGGGATAGTCAAGGACTCAGTTCCGGACACAGAGGTGGATGAGATGATCGCCAAGGCGGATACGGTTATGGCGGGGGGACTGAAATGCGAATACTGATGGTCGAAACAGATTCC
>JAJZOM010000117.1 GCA_021811505.1 Thermoplasmata archaeon
AAGGAACAGGATTGCACAGTTTGCCCCTCCTCCCAACGCAACTGACATACTCAGAGCATATCTTTCAAAGTGGGACATACAGAATATTAAATCTGTACTGACGGCAAAATTCCTGGGGTATTCGCTGAAGGAGACAGAGGCTTTTCTGGTAACCTTCAGGGATGTTGCTCTCGGTGTCTTTGCCGGCAATATGAAAAAAGAGGATTTCAATCTGCTTCTCTCCCTGCCGGATATCGAATCTATCGTTGAAACGCTTTCCAGATACGGCTATGGCTCAACCCTGCTACAGGAAATAGACAGTTACAGGAAGGGAGGAGATGTCTCTCCAATGCTCAGAGCGCTCGATCGTTTTTACTACAGGAGGCTCTTTGCTAGCCTCAGGTTCTACCTCGGGAGTGAGGGACCGCTTATCAGGTATTTCAGGGAGGAGGTAGACATTCGAAACATAATGATGCTTGTTACTGCAAAAGACTTGGCAGTATCTTTTGAAAGCATGAAAGAGGATGTCATACCGTACGGAACACTACAGTCAGACACACTGAGACAGGTTTATGATGAGAACAGCGTAGGCTCTGTCATGAGCAGGTTTGCCGAACGGACGGGGCTTTCAAAATCTTCCATACAGGAAAAGGAGGTAGCCGATCTGAAGAGATTCGAGGCGTCTATGAGACTCTCCCTCTATCAGAAATATTCTACGATTCTTTCATCCCAGTCAATTTCAATAGGTTCTGTTTTCGCATTCATACTCAAGGCAGAAAGAGAAAGGGAAGTGCTGCATGCGATTGTCACGGGCAAGGTATACGGGGTAAACGAGGCTGAAATCAGGGAACTCACAGGAGGCTACTGAATTGCCGGGAAGCGGTTTCACAGGCAGCATAGCTGCGGTAGGCGAAAGGGAGCTTGTCTTGGGATTCAGACTGCTCGGGGTAGCGGATGCCTATGTTGCCGAAGGACCTGAGGCGGTTGATAAGTTCAGGGAATTGCTTGCGGCGGGGAAACATTCATTTATCATGCTTTCCGAAAATATAAGGAAGTCGATGGATGCACGGACAATCGGCATTGTGAACACGTCCACTTCTCCACTTATTGTTTTCATTCCACTTCCAGGCGGAAGGGAAGAGGAGTCAATAGAAAAATTTGCCAAGAGGGTTCTTGGCGTTGAGATTGGCAGGTGATTAAATGGGAAAAGTTACTAGAGTATCAGGACCGGTTGTTATCGCTGAAGACCTTTCAGACGCCAGAATGTACGACGTTGTAAGGGTAGGCGATCTGGGCCTGGTAGGCGAAGTTATCAGAATTACCGGAAACAAAGTGACTATCCAGGTGTATGAAGACACCAGCGGCATGCGACCCGGAGAGAAGGTCGAGAATGTGGGAAAACCCCTTTCAGTTGAGCTTGGACCCGGTCTTCTCAAATCCATATATGACGGTATCCAGAGACCGCTTGACATAATCAGGGAGAAGAGCGGTGATTTTATCAGAAGAGGATTCTCCGCCAGTCCCCTTGATGAGACAAAAAAGTGGGCATTCAAACCACTTGTAAAGAGGGGAGACAGAGTAAGCGAAGGGCAGGTTATCGGGGAAGTCCAGGAGACAAGCCTGATAAATCACAAAATAATGGTACCATTTGGGATTAGCGGTGTCATAGACGAGCTGAAAGAAGGAGACTACGCAGTATCAGACGAACTTACATCAGTCAGGACCGAAAAGGGCCCGGTAGCGGTCAGACTGAAGCAGGACTGGCCTGTAAGAGTTGCAAGGAAGGTGGTGAATAAACTTCCCCCCTCTGTTCCGCTTGTTACCGGACAGAGAGTAATAGATGCCCTTTTCCCTGTAGCAAAAGGAGGGACTGTTGCCGTGCCAGGACCGTTCGGATCTGGAAAGACGGTCGTACAACACCAGCTTTCGAAGTGGTCAGACAGTGATGTTGTCGTTTATGTCGGATGCGGGGAACGCGGCAATGAGATGACGGAAATACTAACAACCTTTCCTGAGCTGCTTGACCCAAAGAGCGGGAAACCGCTTATGGAGAGGACTGTGCTGATAGCCAATACGTCCAACATGCCCGTCGCAGCCCGGGAGGCGAGTATCTACACAGGCATTACAATCGCCGAGTATTACAGGGACATGGGCTATGACGTTGCACTCATGGCCGACAGCACATCCAGATGGGCCGAAGCGCTGAGGGAGATCTCAGGGAGACTTGAAGAGATGCCGGGTGAAGAGGGTTATCCGGCATACTTGGGCAGAAGAGTTTCGGAATTTTATGAACGCTCAGGGAGTTCCAGAGTTGTTTCACCTGACGAGAGATACGGCTCAGTGACGATAGTCGGAGCGGTTTCTCCACCCGGAGGCGACGTATCTGAGCCTGTATCACAAAACACTTTACGCGTCACAAGGGTCTTCTGGGCGCTTGATTCCTCTCTGGCCTCACGGAGACACTTTCCTTCGATCAACTGGCTGAACAGCTACTCTCTTTACCAGCTGGAGCTGTCCAGATGGTATGAAGAAAATGTGTCCAGGGACTGGCAATCAGTATACTCTGACACGATGGGGATACTTCAGAAAGAGGCGGAATTGCAGGAAGTCGTACAGCTCGTGGGATATGATGCACTGCCGGAGAAGGAAAAAGCAATACTTGATGTTGCGAGAATGATTCGTGAGGATTTCCTTCAGCAGAGTGCTTTCGATGAAGTCGACTCCTTCTGTTCAACAAGCAAGCAGTACGGTATGCTGAAGACTATTATTGAGATGTCAAAAAGACAGAACGAGGCTATTGACAGAGGCGTGACAATGGAGAAACTTTCATCTCTTCCAGTGAGGGAAAAGATATCGAGGATGAAGGAAATCAGGGACAGCGAATTCAAGCAGTACTACGAGGGTTTGATAGAGGAAATCAGGAATTCTGTTGCTGGACTGGAGGTTTGAATATGCCCGGAGTTAGCTACAAGTCAATATCACAGATATCGGGACCTCTCCTTTTTGTCGAAAATGTACAGAATGCCGCATACAATGAACTTGTCGAGATCACCACGGCAGACGGTACAACGAGGACCGGACAGGTCCTGGATACAGGCAAAGGACTTGCCGTAGTCCAGGTGTTCGGTGCCACTTCGGGTCTTGATATAGGCAGAACCAAGGTGAAATTCTCCGGCAGCACGGCACGGATTAATGTCTCCGATGAAATGCTAGGACGGATATTCAACGGTCTTGGGGCACCAGTAGACGGTGGGCCGCAGATAGTCAGCAAAGAAAAGATCGAGATCGTTGGTAACGCGATCAACCCCTACTCGCGTGAAGAACCGTCAGAGTTCATTGAGACCGGCGTTTCCACAATAGACGGAATGAACACGCTTGTAAGAGGACAGAAACTCCCAATCTTCTCGGGATCAGGGCTTTCACACAACATGGTTGCCGCACAAATTGCCAGACAGGCAAAGGTAATAGGAAAGGGGGAGAGCTTTGCCGTGATATTCGGCGCAATGGGAATAACAAGTGAGGAGGCAAATTACTTCATAAATGAGTTCAGGAACACAGGGGCGCTTTCCAGAGCTGTACTGTTCCTCAATCTCTCATCGGATCCTTCAATGGAGCGGATAATCCTTCCCAAGGTCGCTCTGACTACAGCCGAGTACCTTGCTTATGAGAGAGAAATGCACATACTCGTCATCCTTACGGACATGACAAACTATTGTGAAGCTCTGAGAGAAATTTCGGCTGCCCGGGAAGAAGTGCCCGGGAGGAGAGGCTACCCCGGCTACATGTACACTGATCTGAGCACCATATATGAACGCGCCGGCAAGATAAGAGGGAAAAATGGCTCAATAACACAGTTACCGATACTGACGATGCCCGGAGACGACATTACGCACCCGATACCGGACCTGACAGGATACATAACCGAAGGTCAGACCGTTCTAAGCAGAGACCTGCAGAGGAAGGGGATATATCCCGCTATCGACGTCCTGCCCTCGCTGTCCAGACTGATGAACCAGGGAATAGGCTCCAGGAGAACGAGAGAAGATCACAGGGGAGTGGCAGATCAGCTTTATTCAGCCTATGCAAACGGAAAGGACCTGCGTTCTCTGAGTGCGATAGTCGGTGAAGAGGCACTGGGGGCCAACGACAGGCTATACCTGAAATTCGCCGATGAATTCGAAGACAGATTCGTCCGGCAGGGTGTTTATGAAGACAGATCCATTGAGACAACACTGGATCTGGGTTGGGAACTGCTCAGCGTGCTTCCAGAAACGGAAATGAAGAGAGTAAAGAAGGAATTCATAGGCAAATACGGAAAATGGAGGGGGTCATGATTGCCTGCACAGCAGATCAAGCCCACAAGGATTGAGCTCATTCGAACAAACAGGAGAATCAGGCTTGCAAAGAGAGGTCTGGATCTGCTCAAAATGAAGAGGAACGCACTCGTAATGGAGTTTTTCAATATCAGCAGGACGATCAGAGGACTGAGAGAAAACCTTAGAGACGATGTCGGAAGAGCCATCGCTTCGGTCAGGGAGGCTGAACTGATCAACGGTGCGATGGAAATTGAAAGAGTTGCGCAGATGTCCGCAAATTTCAACGTCGGAGTGGGAGCAAAGAATGTCATGGGTGTAAGGGTGCCGCAAGTTTCCTTCAAAGCTGGAACAACTGTGCTTACCCCACTCTACAGAGCGACATCTGTTCCTTCGGCAGTCAACGATGCGATCAAACAGTTCGAAAAGGTTTTTTCATCCATGATCGAAATTGCGGAAAAGGAGAATGCAATGAGAAGACTTCTTCAGGAGATAGACAAGACAAAAAGACGGTCGAACGCAATTGAGAACATGCTCATTCCACAGCTGAGCGCAGCGGCAAAGATGATTAGAATGAGACTCGATGAGATCGAGAGAGACACATTCACGACACTCAAAGTAATTAAGAAGAAACTGGTAATGAGGGAAGAGACTGCGGAGGCTGCTTGAATGCAACTGAAATACAAAGCAAGACATTTCTATCCAGAAGTCAGAATCACGACTGAAATGCTCAGGAAGAACAGAAGACTCAGGACATTCGTCCGGATAAGGACTGCGACCTTCGTGCTCAATCCGGTAATTGCGATTGCAATAACTTTGTTTATCATGGCAAGGGTGTTTTAAATTACGGGCGACATAGAGATACTGAAAACCATCAGGGAAAGGGAAACAGCAGTTGAAAAGGAACTGCAGGAACTGCAGCGACAGAAAGAGGAGGAGTTAGAGATTCTAAAGAAGTCGCTCCAGTCAAAAGTGGACGAAGTCATACTGAAGACAAGAAACGAATACAAAGATGCAATCGCAATT
>JAJZOM010000173.1 GCA_021811505.1 Thermoplasmata archaeon
GGTTTTTACAATAGAGAACGTCTCTAATTTTGTGGAGAAACTCTTCGAGGAAAAAGGAATCGAGACACATACGCTTTTCAACGTCGAATCCGTGAATCCCGACACAAAAGAGGTGCTGAGCCTTGAGGGTGAATCCATGAAGTATGACCTGCTCGTTCTCGTTCCTCCGCACAAGGGACAGAAAGTAATAACTGAATCCGGTTTAGCAGGCAAGAGCGGATATATCGATGTGGACAGGCATAAGCTGAACTACGGAAAATTCGATGACGTTTTCGCAATAGGTGATGCGACTAATCTGCCTATTTCAAAAGCGGGAGCCACTGCGCACTTCGAATCGGAATATCTAGCAAACAGGCTAGCCCATGATATTTCAGGAGGCATATATGATGAGATCTACAATGGAGAGGTTGCATGTACAACAATAACTGGATCCGGCAAAGCCATCACGCTATACTTCTCATACGACCGTCCTCCGAGGGCTTCGTTCCAGAGCAAGATGGATTACCTGCTAAAATGGACCTCGGCAGATACATATTTCTCCGGCATGCTCAGGGGGGTTATGTAAGGTGACTGGAATGAATGAAAAAATAAAGCCAGATAAAACGGACGGAAAGTCCAGCGAACTTGATCCCATTATGAATGACATGAAGGAGAATCTTGAGATATTTCAGTCAGGTATGCGTGTGCTGAAGAGGCTAGAGGAATCCGGGATAATCGACCTTCTGGACAACATGTCAAAGGATTATATGCCCACTGATGTGGAATTCCTGGCGAAATTCTTCACCTCAAGAGAATTCAGCGTCTCCATGATAAAGTCTGGGAACCTGCTTGTCGGGCTGCTTTATGCCCTCATGAATGAAGAGACCTCCGACCTCATAAAACTGCTGCTGTTCAATTCCGGAGCCATGACAGATGCGGTGATAGCGGGTGCAAAGGAACCGAAGAAGATGTCAATATTCTCCCTGATGTCCATGCTGAAAGACCCCGATGTGGCTTCAGGCATGACTGCTGTTTTCGGCATTCTGAAAGTATTTGGCAGCCTTGTTCGCGACCGGACTTGAAGGTTGAAATCAGTAGCCCGCCACGTTGAATTATTGTGGCGAGATATTTTTCCATATTTTTGTCATTTTCCATCATTTTCGCAGGATCTGTTATTCTTCAACCAATCCTAATTTTGCCGCATCCTTCATTGCTTTTACATACCCGGCAATTCCAACGATTACAACGGATACTATTACGAGGATGAAGCCCAGCCCAAGCTCATGAAGGTTGTGAACCGCAATTGGAGTTATCAGATTATATCCAAGAATCTGTGGAAATAGAAGCACCATTATGCCTCCCAGCACGAATGCCGTACCGCCGTAGGCGAGAACATACATGCTGATGCTCTTGCTGACATATGCTATGCCTTCTTTGCTGAGGTGCTTCTTTTTTGTCATCATAGTTCCAAAGAATGCACCAATCAGTACCTGCATGACCATCGTGCCCAGGCCGAACATTGCGCCTGGAAGGAACCCTATATACGGAGATGGCATGGAAGGTGCCAGTACCGTGTAGATTATCAAAGCGAAGGCACCTGTTCCAAATCCTGCAATTATTCCATGGGTAAATGCAAGCTTTCCGGGAACCTGGCCACCATGATTGTGCACGTGAACGGTCATGGGGTTTCTTTCGTGGCTCAATTCAAGGTTTTCATCGTCGCTTCCAAGTTTGTGGAGCCTGAACAGCCTGTTGAGGTTTCTCTCAATCCAGTGGAAGTGAGGGTAACGGCTCTTCCTTGCAATATATATGCCGGCGGCGGCCATAGCTATGCCGACTGCCATGTAAGTCACGCCCATTGCCCTGACAGTTGTCAGCACGCCTATCAGAGCGAAGTATGCCAGTTCAGAAAGAATAGACCTCTGCAACGTGAATCCGCTCGAGAAAATCAGCCCGGCTTTCATTCCGCCCTGCCTTGTATGTGTTCCAATGGCGTAAGAGAATGTGATGGGCCAGGTATGTTCATCCGGAGTTATGCCATGTACCATCCCGAGCAAAAATGCAATAGCGAGTGCAGCCAGTGTAGCAATAACAACAGGATCGTAAAAGAAGGAGAAGGACATCAGCTATCATCCCGAATTGGCTTTCCGTGCGGGCAGATCTTTGGATCGCCGATCCTGTGCAATACCATTTCTGCAGTCTGTTCTTCTGTAAGATAATCCACCAGGCTTGCTTCATTGCAGGCCATTTTTTCAGAAACACCGCTCTGACAGAAAAGCGATTCGTACACTCTGTGTATCTTGAGAATCCTGTCGGCAGACTCCCGTCCCGTTTCTGTAAGCTTAATCATTCCCCTGCTGGATGTTATCATGCCTTTTACTTCAAGGCGCCTTAATATGTTCAGCGTGGTAGGGGATGATATTTTCAGGATACCGGCCAGTTCATTAAGCCTGAGTGGAAAATCTTCCGTTCCCTTCTCACGAATCGAGACCATGCAGTCTCTTTCTCGTTTTGTGAGATATCTTTCATTAATAGCCATAAATTAGTATTATACTAACATTCTTAAACATTATTAATTTAATAAGCCATTTATTAATTATATCTAACATGCCTTGCAGGATCAAGGAAGCATTCTCACGGCACCTATGCTTTCATCCAGTATCTGCAAATATTTTTCTGTAAATGCAATAGTTTTTTATCAGGGACTGGATGAAAAGGAGTGAGATGAATGGATGATAAAAAGTTGGTGGCAGTCTTCGGAGCTACTGGACTCATCGGAAGCGCGACTGTTAAAGAACTGATCAGATCAGGCTATTCAGTCAGGATTTTTGCCAGAGACCTGCAGAAAAGCAGGTCATTGTTTGGAGATGTACAGGATCATATTCAGTGGGATTATGCCAGGGATGACTGGAAAGCTAAACTGGAAGGGGTGTATGCGGTGGTAAATCTGGCAGGAACCCCTATATTTCAAAAATGGAAAGGTAATTACAAATCCCAGATCATAAACTCCAGGGTCATAGCTACGGAACAGATCGTGGATGCAATATCAGGCACAAAAGCCAGACCTTCCGTATTTGTTAATGGATCGGCAGCAGGCATATATGGATACGAATCGTGGGACGATACAGAAATTTCTGAAGACAGTCCGGCAGGATCGGATTTCTGGGGAGATCTTGTCACCGCATGGGAAAATTCAGCAAACGCTGCCATCCGGCATGGTGTGAGAGTTGTGAATATAAGGACCAGTGTGGTCCTTTCCTCTGACGGCGGTGCTCTCCCTCAACTTGTTTCAGTGTTCAGGAAGGGGATTGGCGGGCCTATCAGGCCTGGAAATCAATGGTTTCCCTGGATACATATCGATGATGAAGTTGGCATGATAATATATGCCATTGAAAATGAATCTGTTTCAGGACCGTTGAATGCCTCATCCCCACAGGTACCAAGAATGAAGGAATTCGTAAATATACTTGGAGAGACGCTGAATAAACCGACTAAAGTGATAATACCCATCACGATCCTGAGGCTGATGATGGGTGAGGTGGCCGAAGTTCTTGCAAAGGGCAAAAAAGTTGTGCCGAAAAGAACCCTGGAACTCGGTTATAAATTCAAGCAGGAAGACCTGAGAAAAGCGCTAGAGAATCTGCTCCGCAAGTAAATTCTGAACTTGATTCCATAACGCTTTCAAAGGATCTTCATGTTTTTCATGACCACGTAGGCTGCCGCAACGTCTTCAAGCCCAACTCCCATTGATTTAAAAACAGTCCTCTTCCTGCCGCTGTAACTGCCATCCTTCATTATGTCCTTAAGTTCAAGGCATTTTTTCTCAGGATGATTCTTCGTGAGGCTGATTATTTCTCCGGATTCCTTCATCGCCTGATCGAAATCTTCCACTACGATTAGGTCGCTATCTACAAGGACGTCCTCGGCTGCCTCTCTCCTCATGGGCAGGTTGCCGCCGCACAGGTTGACGTGGTATTCGTCTCCGAGTTCCGATCTGGTAAACACGGCCGAGTTGGCATCTGTTATGGAGTTGACTATGGTTGCATTTTTCAGGGCTGATTTTACATTGTCATATGCCTTAATGTTCACTCCGAACTTTGCCGACATGGTTTCGGAGAACTTTCTGGCGTTATGAAAAGTTCTGGAATATACCGAAATTTCGTCCACATCAAAAGCGGACAGGATGCCCTCAAGCTGGGTCTCTGCCTGGAAACCTGATCCGATTATGCACAGGCTCTGTTTTTTTCCGGAAACCAGGCGTCTTGTGACCATGGCGGGCAGTGCACCGGTTCTAACCTGTCCCAGCCTGTCCGCTTCGATGACAGCAAGCAGTTCGTTCTTCTGTGTGTCGAAGACCATTACAACGAACCTTGCCCGATCTTTATTCGCTATGTATGTTTTCAAGCCCGCAAGATGGCGCTTTCCAAAAACTCCGGGCATTGTGTTGAAAACTGTTCCGTCAAAAATAATTCTCTCTCTGGGTTTCACGAACGAATTTCCATTGGAATAATCAGTAAAGGCTTCCTCAAGGATGTCAATTGTTTCCCTCATTCCAAGATTTTCATGAACATCATTTTCGGTGATGTAGTACATGAACATGCATTGCTTGAAATTAAAAATACTATCCCCTGCAAGATACGCAGAAAGGTGTTCGGTTCCGGGAGTCGTGGAAGATCAGCTAAAGACTATTATAACAAGTGAAAATATGCGCACATGGGTCCGTCCATTGAAGCTAAGAAATTGAGGGAATATGTAGGATTGAACAATTCCTACTGGTTGTATGAACACGATAACATTTTAGAACTTCATTTTTCCCCGGAATTCCCGGAAGCAACGTCGCACCTCCCGGAAGGAAAGTCGGTAGAACACATAATGTATGGAGTCGAGAAAGACGGGAAGATATATTTCAACCGGTTCACCACCAGGAGTGCCTTTGGTGAAACAACTTCCAGTCTTGAAGACGAAGACGACCCGATAATGGAATGGCTGAAGTACATTTAGAGAAGAGACCCGAGTAGCACTGGAAGGATCACGGTGGCATCACCGTAAACGTTAACAAACTCTGCGTCTTCTTTTACTTTTTTCCATGATATGGCTTCTTCAAGCTTTGCTCCAGAGAGAGACCCATCGTATTCCTGGGCAGTGGTGACGTATACTGCGTAGTCCAGGCCCCCCCTGAATTGATTCCACCAGATTGTGTGATGTTTGGATATGCCGCCTCCAACCATTAATGCGCCTGTTTTTTTTGCATCAAAAATAATGTCTGAGAGTTCATGCTCGTCCTGGAGAAGATTC
>JAJZOM010000061.1 GCA_021811505.1 Thermoplasmata archaeon
CCAAGCAGTGCGAGCAATGGCAGGAAGAGGCTGAGGTTGTTCGTG
The DNA here is from genome assembly GCA_021811505.1 of Thermoplasmata archaeon. The sequence continues at coordinate 46 of JAJZOM010000061.1, forward strand.
CTGTAAATGAAACCGTAGTCAATTACAAGCCCGAGAATCATGAATATCATGAAAAAGGTCAAAGTGGCTTTCCTGCCTATTGCCCTGACCATGTAGGGCATCAGTATACAGAACACAAGAGTGGTGAAGGAAATTATGGTACCGCCAAGAACAACGTTCCAGAGGGGTGCCAGTCCGTCCTTGAAGCTGAGTGACATGTGTAATATTGCAGTAGGTGCAAAAAGCGTTCCCCCGTAAAGCCCAGTGACCACAGGTATCATTACCAGGACCAGGATTATTGTAGTTCTTCTGTACTGTTTCGAAAAGATGGTCTTCAGTGAAAGCATCATGTTCAATTTATCAGGATGCTTGTCTTTTTTCGTCTTCCACACTTCCGGTTCCTTGGTCTTTATCCTTATGTAACCGAGCAATGCAGCAGGAATTATACCTATCATGAAAATGACCCTGAAATTGGTGAACAGGAGCAGGATCGGCGTTGTAACCGCGGCAACGATGAAGCCAAGATACCAACCGCTGTGAAATCTCCCGGCCATGATCTGTCTCTTTCCTTCAGGAAAAGTTTCCGATACGCTGGTTCCACCAAGAAACCATTCGCCCCCAAGGCCGAGACCTGCTATGAACCTGGCTATGGCGAATTCAACCAGATTAAATGATAATCCGGAAAAGAATGTTCCGATTGCATACAGCAGAATCGAGAGGCCCAGGATGTTCATTCTCCCGATCTTGTCTGCAAGAGGCCCGAATATGAAAGATGTCCCCCATCCAGCCAGGAATATGGCAAAATACATCAATCCGAAGTGGGGAATATTTGGCCCTGATACCCCCAATGCCACAAGAGCTGACACAAGAACGAATGCATATATCGTCGTGTCATAACCGTCCAGAAGCCAGCCAAAATAGCTTGCCCAGAAAATATGAGATGATGCTTTCCCATTATCTCCCGCATTGACATTATCAGTCATGGTTGACTTTATTCCCGTAACTGTATTTATTTGTTTTGTTGTTAAAATTTCGAATGAAGTCTATTCCATCATCCGATTCATCATTTACGTTTTTGCAGTGAAAAAATGCGGGTCAAAGAACTTAGGCCATTATTTCAGGAATTTCTTTATCCTCTCCCGAACTTCAGGACGATCCGCAAGCATGGAGAAAACCAGCGCTTCGATTTCCAGTGAATAGTCGATAGAGGATTCCTGTGCACCGTTTATGGACAGTTTAGCCATGCTTGTGCTGATTTCCGGTGCAAGGCATATTGTTTCCACAAGTTTCAGCATTTCCTTTTCAATGGAATCCTCCGTACAAACAACCTGAACAATGCCAAGTTCCATGGCCCTTTCGGCGCTGATCTTCTCTCCGGTGAGAACCATGTACATTGCGTTTCCCCTACCAGCTATTCTTGGTAATATCGCGTTTCCACCGGCTCCGGCGTTCAGTCCCATCCTCATTTCAGGCTGCCCGAGGATCGCCCTTGACGAACATATCCTGATATCTGCAGACAGTGACAGTTCGAATCCTCCACCCAGCGCATACCCTTCAAGAATCGCAATAAAAATCATTCTTGAGTGGTTCATCATACGCGCGAGGCTGTTCATTTTTCTATGGAAAAGCATTGCCTCCCTGGAGCTGAACCTTCCTATGCTGGCAAGATCAGCACCAGACGAGAAATTTCCGCCTGATCCCCGGATTATCACCACCCTGACTTCCTTCCGTTCCTCCAGTTCTGAAATGAACCCTATGATTTTATCCAGCATTTCAGGTGAGATGGCATTTAACTTCTCAGGCCGGTTCAGCGTGATTTCCGCACGCGTCTGATCTATTTTCAAGATAATGTCTTTCATGTATTAAGCATGAACTACGAAGTATAAGTTAACTGCCGGTCGTCCGGATTGTATTGTTTTTATCGGGTGAACCTCCTGATCAAATAATTCGCGCTGCCATAAGGGGTGGTGGCTTTCGCATAATATGAAACGGTTGCCCGAAACAGGTGGCAATGTCTTGACAACCAGTCCCTAGTTTTTAATACAGTCTAAAGATTATATACCATGTCCCTGCATGATCTTGAAGGTTCTGCAACGCTGGAAATAGTAAACCTCGTGCTTAAGAAACAGTCCTCCGGGGAAAAAGTCCTTTCACTGGCCGTAGGAGAGCCTGTTTATGATACCCCGAAGGATATCATAAAAGCTGCGCTGGAAGGCATGAATGCGGGCATGACTCATTATACATCTTCATACGGTATACCTGAGGTAAGATCAGCCATTGTAAAAAAAGTAGCCAGGAAGAATCGCATAAATTGTACTGAAGAAAACACCATTTTCCTTGCAAGCAAGATGTCGATTTACGCCACATTCATGGCACTTGCAAGGGATCAAGGATCTGAAGTACTGATCCCGGATCCGGGGTATTTCTACTCTGACCCGGCAACCCTTGCTGGCATGAAACCGGTCAGCTACAACCTGAACCCGGACTACTCACTGAATATAGATGAAATTAAGAAGAAGATTTCCAGAAACACAAAGGCCATCATTCTCAATACTCCCTCCAATCCGACGGGGAAAGTTTATGGAAGGAAGGAACTGGAAGAGCTTTATTCCCTCTGTTCTGAAAGCAATGTGAAGATCATCAGCGATGAGGCCTATGAGGACCTGGTTTATGATAAACAGCATGTGTCTATAGGATCACTTGAAGACTCTCCAAGGCTTGTCATAAGTATTTTCACTCTATCCAAGAGCTATTCAATGACCGGCTGGAGAGCAGGATATGTTGTTGCGGAGAAAGAATTTATAAGGCTTCTCGCCAGATTTATGGAGCATGCCTTCACATGCTTCCCTCCATTTATACAGCACGCTTCTGCGGTTGCACTTAACAGCCAGGATCATGAGATTGAGGAATTCAGGAAAGAATTCCTTGAGAAGAGGAATCTCGCATTCAGAAGACTCAAGGAGATTCCAAATATAGAGGTAAACAGCGTTGAAGGTGCCTTCTATATATTCCCGAAATATAACCTCAAAACTAAGTCGATTGAAATGAGCAGGTCACTCCTTTCCCAGTACAATGTAGCCGTTCTTCCCGGGTCCGTTTTCGGCAGGAACGGAGAGAACCACTTCAGAATTTCTTATTCGGGAGACAGCGCGATCATTTCAGAAGCCATGGACAAATTATCGGAATTCTTCAGAAAACAATGATTTTGGAGCAATGACCTGGTGAAACCGGCAAAAACAGGTAAATTCTGAACTTTTTTACAATATTTTTAATATTCAGGCAGAATGCTGGCGCATGTCTGATAATGCTCACAACATACTCATAATCGGCTTCGGTACTGTTGGACAGGGATTCTTTGAGTTGTTCAACAGCAAGAAGAAAGAACTCGGATTGCAAAACGTCAGAATTTCTGAAATCGCTGATATGAGATACGGACACATAAAATCCCCTGGCGAGGATCTGCTGAAAAACCTGCCCTCCCAGAAAACGCCTGCGGTGGATGTTCTGAAAGTGATCAGGGAAAGTTCCTGTGACATAGTCTGTGAGTTTACGTGGGTCGATTTTAAAACAGGCGGGCCCGGCTACGATCACATTAAGACCGCTCTCAGCTCTGGAAAACATGTTATCACGACAAACAAGGGACCGATAACGACCCATTACGATGAGCTTAATGAACTTGCAATTAAAAACAGCGCAAAACTCCGATTTAAGGGCACAGTTATGGCAGGGACCCCATCATTCAACATCCTGAAACTGCTTCCGGGTGCAAAAGTTCTCGGGTTCCGTGGGATACTTAATGGCACCACAAACTATATTCTCAACGAGATGTCGATCGGGAAGAGTTTTGAAGCGGCTTTGAAAGACGCACAACAAAAAGGTTATGCAGAGGCTGACCCGACCAACGACGTCGATGGTTTCGATTCCGCTGCCAAATGCGCAATAATTTCAAAAATTCTCGGATGGCCTCACGACTTTAATGGAATAGAGATCAAAGGCATAAGAGAGGTTACGGCACAGGAAGCCAGGAACGGTACCAAACTTCTGGTTTACGGTGATCCGGAGAAAGCCTACGTCAAACCAGTGAAACTTCCAGGCAACGATCTTCTCTCCTCGATACGGGGGGTTACCAACGCCATTGAATTTGAGACCGATACACTCGGGAAGATCTACTCCGTGGGTCCGGGTGCAGGCAGGATTGAAACCGCTCAGGCAGCGATGACAGATCTTCTGGACATAATTTCATAATGGCAGAAAGCATCTTGAGACGATAAGGAGATATTATAAATGGGAGCTCTGGAAGAAGCATTAAATTTGAGAGAGTTGGCTGTTAAACACCAGGATTTTTTCAGGAAAAGCATTCCTCTGATTGCCTCGGAAAACATCATGAGTCCGCTTGCAATGGAAATGCTGATCACTGACCTTGGCTTCAGGTATGCAGAGGGGCTCCCTCACCACAGGTACTATCAGGGAAACATATTCGTGGATCAAATAGAGGACAAGGTCATGGAACTGGCCAACAAACTGTTTCGGTCAACGCAGAGCGATCCAAGGCCGGTATCTGGAACAAATGCGAACACCTCCGTTATTTACGGGCTTCTTAAACCCGGTGATAAAATTGCAACTCCGGACCTTTCGGGAGGAGGGCATATAAGTGCTGCTAAGTTTGGCGCTGTCGGCCTGAGAGGGCTTGACATTGTTACATATCCGTACGATAAAGAAACCATGACCATACTTCCAGATGAGGCATCTAAGATGATAATCAGGGAAAAACCAAAGGTTTGCCTTGTGGGGCAGTCGGTTTTCCTGTTTCCTGCTCCCCTGAAAGAACTCCAGGACGCTTTCCAGGAGGTTGGATGCAGGGTATGGTATGACGGCGCGCATGTCCTTGGACTCATCGCAGGAAAACAGTTTCAGGATCCGTTGAGAGAAGGCGCTGAGTTAATAACCGGGTCCACTCATAAAACTCTGCCGGGACCGCAGCATGGCATAATACTGGGAAAGACCGGAGAAGAAACATGGAAATCCGTCCAGAGAGGGGTTTTTCCGGGAACCCTGAGCAACCATCACCTTAACGCCATGGCAGCTCTCGGAGTTACTCTGGCTGAGGAAAAGA
>JAJZOM010000274.1 GCA_021811505.1 Thermoplasmata archaeon
AAAAACACTTCCCTACGTCGCTCCAGGATTCATGACAGCATCCAGAAAAAAACTCTCAGGCCTTCTAAAAGAGATCCTGCCAGAAAATCAGGCTAAATTCTTCTACGCTACGTCCGGAACTGAGGCAAATGAGGCTGCTGTCAAGATAACAAGGATGGTCAAGTCGATTGAAGGGAAAACCAAAATTATGTCCATGTATAATTCATATCACGGATCAACCGAAGCAAGCATAGGCTTGACAGGAGATTTCAGAAGAATAGCTGTCGACGCACATGAACGTGCACCAGGCATTGTACACGTTCCACAGCCATACTGTTATCGGTGTCCATTCGGCCTCAAATACCCGTCTTGCGGGCTAGCATGCGCGGAATACCTGGACTATGTTGCAAAGAATGAGGGAAACGTGGGTGCCCTGATCCTTGAACCTGTCACAGGAACCAACGGAGTTATAGTACCTCCTGATGAATACCTGCCAAGGATACGGGAAATATGCGATGAAAACGGAATGTTCCTGATTGCGGACGAGGTAATGACCGGTTGGGGAAGAACAGGAAAATGGTTCGCCGTGAATAACTGGAATGTGCAACCCGATATCCTTACAACCGCGAAGGGACTGACAAGTGCCTATTTTCCATTCTCTCTGACTTCAACGACAGGCGATATAGCTGATTACTTCGAGGATCACTTTTTCGCACATGGACACACTTATGAGGCTCATCCTCTCGGGATGGCTGCTGCCGTTTCAACCATAGAGGAATACAAAAGACTCAACCTCATCGAACGTGCGAATAATATGGGAAAACGTCTTAAGAACAGGCTTGAGGAGATCATGAACAGGCACAGATCTGTGGGGGACGTGAGATCAATAGGACTTTTTGGAGCCATAGAACTTGTAAAGAGCAGGGAAACAAGAACTCCCTTCAATACTTTCAGGGAAAAATCCGCCGGAAAGCCTTTGCTGGTGGATGCAGTTTCGAGGTATTGTTTGGAGAAAGGAGTCTACGTAAGTTCGTGGATTTCCCACCTGATCATAGCTCCTCCCCTGATAATATCCGAGGAGGAACTGGATCATGGCCTTTCAGTTATTGATGACGCCCTTATCATCGCAGACAAGGAATCTGAATGATTCGTTGATAATTTACCCGGAACACGGGACCACGGCAAAAAACTTGCGAGATTACTGTAAGTGTTCCCAGTAGGTATTTATGCAAATGTAGTGAAACTGGCTTCCAGGAACGTATGTTTAAAGGCACAGTATTGAATACAGGGTGGGAGAAACACAATATTTTGCGAGTTAATTTTCAGCTGTATTCTGAAGTAAGTATCGGATTCGTTCAATGTCGAAAGTTATATATTTAATTCAGGTATTCAGCAAAAGCTTTTGTGTGATTGGTCAGTATGAGTGATCTTCTTGATGAATTTGAGCAGAAAAGGGAGATTATCCGGAAGATAGTTGAGGAGCACATCAGGAAACGTGATGATGCTTCATCGGAGAGCCATAGGTTCGCCGAGGAACGTGATATTCTCAATAACAAGGTACGCGAAATGCGAGACGAGGCAAAAAGGAAGATCGCAGAGAAAAATGAGCTTATTGACAAGGTTCAGAAACTCCGTGCCGAAAAGGAAGAACATTACAAGAATCTCTCAGAATTAAGGAAACAGTATAGAAAGGTAAGGGAAGAGACAAATGTCGAAGGTTTCGACAAGCGAAGTTTAAGGGACAGGGAAAAGGAACTTCAAAGACTGGAGATAAGACAGCAGACCACTCTTCTGGAAAAGAACGAAGAAAAGAAAGTAGTATCCGAGATCAGGAAGCTTTCCAAAGAGATAAAACTGGCTAAATCCATGAGGGAAAAAGAGCTTGAAAGTAACGATAGCATAAAGGATCTTACCCAGAAAATAAATTTTGAACGCAAGACCGGAGAGGCGATGAAGGAAGAAATTGACGCAATATCTTCCAGAATAACTGCGCTCAGTGAGGATATCAACAAAAGCCTTCAGGAACTCGATGAAACAAGGAAGAAGGCTGATGAATTCCATGAACAATTCGTCAAGTTCAGCCAGGAATCAACGAAGGAACATGAAGCTTTCATTCAGGCAAAAACTGAATTGCGGGATCTCGAAAAGGTTCTATCAAGTTTAAAGACAAAGACCAGAGCAATAAAGAAGAAGGAAAAAGAAGGGGAATTACAGAAAAAGGCGACGACACTGTTTGACAAATTCAAGAACGGCGAACAGTTGACAACAGAGGATCTTCTCACTCTGCAGAAAGCAGGATTCCTCTGATCCCGATTTGAGAATTAATCTTCTTCCTCTTCCACTTCGGAGGAGAGAGATACATTATAAACTCTTGATTCGCTCTGAAGATTTAGCTGTGGTGCCAGTACACTTTCGTATATTTCACACTTCTGGCCTATGACGGTACCTTTCATGATCACTGATTTCACTATCTTGGCACCATCCTGCACCCTGACATTATGCATTAAGATTGAATCCTCAATGTAGACATCGTTTCCCAGCTGGGTGTTGTCATAAACTGCGGACCCTTTTATTGTAGTACCGTTCCCTGAAACGACCCCTGTTCCGATATACGTCGGCCCCTGAATTTTAGATCCCCGGAGGTTTCTCCTATGAGTATTAATCATTAGTTTTCCAGACATCCCGTTTTCCGTAAGCTCCTTGCCATGTTTTTCTGTCATTATCTGATTTGCCCTGATCATATCATTTGGCCTCCCGGTATCAAGCCAGATGCCCTCACCTAAGTATCCATGTATTTTGACCCCTTCATCCAGAAGCTTTGGAAAAAGCTGCTTCGCGAAGTCGTAAGATTGCCCGGAGGGAATATAGTCCAGAATCTCAGGCTCTATTATGTATAGGCCTGCGTTTATGAGATTGGAGAAAGCCTCCCTGGGCGACGGTTTTTCAAGAAATCTCGTAACCACATTATCTTTCATCTCCACTATTCCAAACTGCGATGGATCGTCCACAGTTGTAAGGGCAATTGTAAGTTTTGATTTGTTCTGTTTATGGTGCTCAATCAGTTTTTTTATGTCAAAATCCACAAGAGTATCCCCGCTGCCAACCACGAAAGTATCATCAATAAAGTTCGAAACCAGCTTTATGCTACCAGCGGTACCCACAGGATCTTTCTCGACTGAGAACAGGATATTCTGGTCAGCCTGCTTGAATTCAATGACGCCGGCGATCAGGGATTCAAATTTATAACCGGCAGTTATTATGGCGTCTTTGATCCCCGCCTCATAATATGAGTCAAGGACATAACCGATGCACGGTTTTCCGGCTATGGGAACCAGCGGTTTAGGAATAGAATATGTAATAGGTCTCAGTCTGGTCCCTTTGCCTCCAGCCATCACAACGGCCTTCAGTGACATGAGGGTTTAACTTCAAGGAACACATTAAAGTTATGATTTCGCACCATGTTGGAAAACAACTCCTGAAGTAATTACCTGTAAGATGACAAATCTACGCATTAACAGAAGTCAATTCCCTGACATGTGCACAAATTTATATTTGCCTTCATTTTCCGACCCTGACATGAATAAGAATCTGTATCTGGTTCCCTACTGGTTTCTTAACTTCACAATAGGATTTGGATGGTTCACCCTTGCACCACTTGTCCCGTCCTTGATAGAACTGTACGGAGTTTCGCTTCCTTCGATCATTGAGCTGATTTCGCTTTACGGCTACACCATGGTAGCCTTTGCTTTGGTATCAGGTTACCTTGCTGCCAAATATTCCGTAAGTGCCTCACTTCTTATGTCGGGCGTTCTTTCAGTTGTGGGATTATTCATAAGGGCAATTTCAACTGATTACTCTGTGCTGCTTGTCGGCCAGATCATCGCAGCAATTGCTTATCCTCTTGCACTGGGTCCGGTAGGTACAATAGCACAGTCCCTGAACCAGAAGAGGTCACATATGATAATTGGTGTGAGCGTCGGAATCCTTTTCCTCGGAATGTCCTCCGGTTCATTCCTGGGTCCGTATGTTTTCTCGGCTCTCGGAACGGTTAAAAACGTCTTCCTGCTTGACACAGTTCTTGCATTAATATCTCTGGCGATTCTCCCTCTTGCCGTGAGAAAATACCCCAGGGAATATGTGGGACGGTCACTCAAGGGTTCATTCAGTCCAGGCATGATAAAGAACTGGTATGTGGGCTTGATCATATCGTCGTTCTCCGTCATGTTCGGCGTTATAGCTTCCACTGAATTGATTCATAAGGGGATTTCTATACCTACCGCACTTCATTATGGAGGACTTTTCGGCGGCCTGGCATTCCTCGGTTCAGCTTTCGGCGCAATACTTCTCCCGTCTCTTTTTGAAGACATCAAGAAAGTGAGGGAGGGCATGATACTGTCCTCTGTTGCTGCTTTTGCTTCCCTGGTTTTACTGGCCTATTATCTCTCCTTTACATCCGTGGTTGAAATACTTTCGCTATCATACTTCCTCTTCGGCTTCTTTGGTAATGCCTACTGGTCGATGGCAATGACATCCACGACAAAGTACGTCACTGATCCGGCAAAGGCCGGGTTGTCCACATCGATGTACAGTGTTGCAACCAATCTCGGAGTTGCGTTCATTCCGGTTTTCCTAGGTCCTTACTTTATTGACAACAGATATCCCGGCATTGCAATAGTGGCAGTCATGATTGCTATCGGTTTTATCCTGTCATTCACTCTCAGAGTGGTTCCATCGATCAAAAAAGCAGATGAAGACATACTTACATAATTTTTTATTTTTTGTTTTGATTAAAATAACCATATTTAAATAGAGTCTGACAAAATTTAAATAGTTATATTAATATCGATATCTGCTAATTGTTAATGAAGGGGAAATAAAATGGTATTAGCTTATCCGTCATTTCTGCAGCCATATTCGGCTGAAGTCACGTTGCTACTGATATTCATAGATGGACTTATGCTTGGTTTCGCAGTGAAGAAGGCATTTACAGCAGTTATTCTCACTTTTGTCGGACTTGTGATTGCCTATTTCCTTGGGCTCACGTTCGTTCCAAATGTATCCATATCTTCGATTGTTCACGCCATAGAAGTTTATGCAACCACGATTCACTTTGGGTCGCTTATAATATCTTTTTCAATTATGGTCTT
>JAJZOM010000278.1 GCA_021811505.1 Thermoplasmata archaeon
TGGTTTGATTGGCAAACCCATCGGTAAATGCAGAAGAGTCAGGAAAACTGTTAGTCTGGGTTCCACAAATTTTGAAGATCTGTTGCTGCAGGTACTTTCAAAGGTAGTCTTCTCGTTCGAAGTTGATGAGATCCTGATTGATTCAGTTGAAACGTTTGAATTCAGGAAAAATGGCGTATCAGACGTAGTATTGTCGGGGTGCAGAACTGGAAAAAATTTCCAGTACCACTATGTCTTGAAGGCTCCGACTTATTACAGGCTCGAGATAAACCTGGAACAGGGTTATGGTATTGTGATCTTTGACATTTGATTCAGGCAAAAGCTAAAAGTTATTTTAAAAAAACAATTATCCCCCTGCAATGCTGACATTTGTTGCTAAAAAATTGTTCTTCACTAGGGGAGTTGGAAGGGGCCAGAGTATGCTACAGTCTTTTGAGGAGGCTCTCCGGGATGGAGGAATTGCCCCTTACAACCTTGTGAGTATAAGTTCAATTTTTCCACCTTTTGCCGAAACTATTTCGAAAGAAGAGGGACTGAAAATGCTTTCTCCTGGGCAGATTCTTTTTACGGTTCTCGCCAGAAATTCATCGGATGAGCTGAATCGAATGCTTTCAGCTGCCATAGGCTACGCAATACCGACGGATAGAAGCAAATGGGGATATCTGAGCGAACACCACAGCTTTGGTGAAACTGAAAAGGTAGCAGGCTTCTTTGCAGAGAAACTGGCAGCGGAAATGCTTGCCAGCACACTGGGACAGTCAGATCAGCTCAAATGGAACTCCGATCGGGAAGAGTATGTATTGCAAGATAAGATCCTGACAACAAAGAACATATGCTCAACAGCCGTAGTGATGAATTCCGGTGAGTGGACCACCGTGATATCTGCGGCAGTTCTTATCGTCCAGGAGTAAATGAATGAATCCATCCATAGAAAGAAAGTGGCAGAGAAAGTGGGAAGAATCGGGGATATTCCAGTCAGAAATTGACAGAAGCAAGCCGAAGTTTCTCATAACCGTTCCCTGGCCATATACTAACGGCCCCCTGCACATAGGACATGGAAGGACTTACACCCTTGCCGACGTGATTGCAAGATATAAGAGACTCAGGGGATTCAACGTGCTATTTCCTATGGCTTTTCACCAGAGCGGTACCCCAATACTGGCTTTTTCTGAAAGAATCCGAATGGGAGAGAAGAAAACTGTGCGGCAATACAGAGAAAATCTCTCAGAATACGAAGAGCCGGAAATGGTTGATAAGCGCCTGGAGGAATTCAAGGATCCGGAGAAAATAGCGGCTTATTTCTCTGAGAGGATCGTTAAGGATTTTACGTATCTTGGATATTCTATAGATTGGAGAAGAAGATTTACTTCGGCAGATCCGTTTTATCAGGATTTCGTCAAATGGCAGTTTGAGAAATTGCATGGAATGGGTCTGATCAAAAAAGGGGAATATCCTATTCTGTACAGCGTGGAGGATAAAAATGCAGTCGGGGAAGATGACATAAGTGATGGAGACGTAGATAAAGTCTCCGTTGAAGAGTACACCGCCGTAATTTTCAGGGGAGAAAGTTTCTCACTTATAACTGGTTCCCTGAGACCGGAAACCCTGTTCGGCGTTACTAACCTGTGGATTTCCCCAAACTGCAGATATGTTAAATTCAAAATGGATTCCAATACCTATGTTGTGTCGAATGAGGCTTTTGAAAAGCTGGGGCTTCAGAGAAGTAATATTGAGCTCATTGGCACAGTGTCATCCGACGAGATACTCAATCAGGCATATATCACTCCTTTCGATGGAAGAAAGATCAGGGCATATTATTCTTCATTTGTGGATCCGGACAATGGAACCGGAATCGTATATTCAGTTCCGGGTCATGCAGTCTGGGATTTTATTGCGATAAAGGATGCTGGCATTCATATTAAGCCCATATATGTTGTCGATCTTAAGAATGGTGAAAAAACCACTGTTGATTCCCTGATCAGTGATCTGGGCATATCCTCACTCAGTGATTCAGACAAGCTCAAGGAAGCAACGCAACAGCTGTATAAAGTAGAGTTTTATGGTGGATTCCTTAACCAGAACAACGGTGAATTTTCTGGATTACCAGTTAAAGAAGCCAGAGATGCTATAAAGTCCAGCCTCTTCAAACTCGGCAACGGTTTTATCTTTTATGAAGTTTCGAGAAAGGCACAGACCAGGGGTGGATCAAAAGTTGTAGTGGCTGTCCTCAAAGATCAATGGTTCATAGACTACTCGGTGGACTGGTGGAAAAAAGCTTCTCACGATCTGGTATCACGAATGCTTTTTTATCCTGAATTTTACAGGAATGCCATGCATGATGCCGTGGACTGGCTGAGAGAACGCCCTTGTGCCAGAAGGAGGGGAATTGGAACCAGACTTCCGTTCAACCAGGAGTGGGTCATAGAATCGCTTTCAGATTCAACAATCTATCCTGCAGTCTACTCCAATACAGATCAGGTGATGAAGATTTATTCTGAGCTTGGCAGTTTCCCTGAAGACCTTGTCAATTTTGTCTACTCAGACGATGATAATGACATATCGAAATATCCTGAACATATTCAGAGACTTGCGCGAGAAGCCAGAGATTCCAGAAAGTACTGGTACGGAGTTGACGTAAGGCTAACAACCTCACCTCACATGAGTAACCACCTTGCATTCTATGTAATGAATCATGCCGCCCTTTTCAGGGAAAGCGATCAACCAAAGGGGATCATAATTTCCGGACTGGTACTCTCAAACAGCGCAAAAATTTCAAAAAGTAAAGGAAATGCCATATCTCTGCTGAAAATTGCAAACAAGTACTCCGCTGACCTTTACAGGCTTTTTGCTACTGTGAACGCAGACATTTCTTCGATACTCGACTGGAACGAAACTGATCTTTCTGCTGTGAAACGTAAATATGACGCTTTCCTGGAAATAATGGATGAATCGCACCGTTATCCTGAGCAGTCAAATAGACAAGTTGAAGACTGGTTTGACACGAACTTCAGAATTCACCGGAAGGAGTTCATCGAAAAGATGGACAGGTACGACATAAGAGGCGCCTATGTTTCCATATTTTATGAAGTGATCAACGACCTGAAATATGTGGAGAACAGGGGCGGGGATGTTAATAAGTGCATTGAATCGATAAGGCGGGACTGGATCCTAGCACTTACTCCAGTCATACCCCATACTTGTGAAGAACTCTGGGAAAAATTTGGGTTTGATGGTTTCGCAAGCGCGGCAGAACTGAAGGATGACGCAGGAGAAACGCCCGACCTCAGGATCATAGACTCGGAGAACTATCTTCAGAACATTGTAAGGGATGTGAGGGAGATAATGAAGGCAACGGGAATGACCCCCCAGCAGATTCGCATTGAGACTTGCAACCCGAGGATACGGGAAGCAGCTGTAATTTTGCTGGAGAACAGAATGAAAGATGTACCTGTAGACCTCAGATCAGTTATTCCTGATTTCATGAAGAACAAGCGGAACATTGATCTCACAAATGACAGGGAACTGCAGGTGCTGAGAGACAACCTGAATTACCTTTCTGCAACATTCAAATGCAAAGTTTTTGCTGATGAAGCGAGGATTGAACCAGGCAAAAAGAACGCATGGCCGGGAAGACCTCTCATCCGTCTAAATTGAGGGAAGCTGAGCCATGTTTAATATAAATGAAAAATATGTTTGTCAATGTCCGTTTCCAGCAATAATACTGACTCCGTTTCACTGATTGAAGAACGGGTCTTTTATTCGAGAAAACTTGGCTCAGACCAAAACCTTGTTCTTCACGGTGGCGGCAATACTTCAGTCAAGACCGAAGAGATTGATCATACCGGTTCCAGGATTAAGGTACTGAGAGTTAAAGGAAGTGGATCAGACCTTGCCACGATAACAGAAAGAGGTTTCACCGGTCTCCGCATGAATGACATGCTTTCGGCCATGAAAATTGACAAGATGTCCGATCAGGAGATGGTTGATTTCATGAAAAAAAGCATGGTCGATCCATCCGAACCTTCTCCGAGCGTAGAATCATTCCTTCACGCTTTCATACCTGACAGATTCGTAGATCATTCACATTCGGATGCCATTCTTTCAATCACTAATACTCCCCTTTCTCCGGAGGATATCGGGAAGATATTCCAGAATGTGCTTGTTATCCCATATATTCCTCCCGGTTTTAAGCTGGCAAGGGCGATTTTATCAAAAACGCAGAATATGCCGGAGGGAACTGAGGGCATAATCCTTTCAAAACATGGATTGTTCACATTTGGAAAAACCGGTGAGGAAAGCTACAGTCGCCATTTAAAAATAGTTCAGATGGCGGAATCATACATAGCATCGAAATCAGGAGAAGATCTGTTCAAAAAAGAATTTGAGGAAATTCCCGACGATGCAGTAATGAGTATTGTTCCTGAGATACGGGGAAAACTATCAACTAGGCACAGAAAAATACTTAGAATTGAGAATACGGGGATTGCGAAAGAGATCTCTCTTTCCAAGGAGGCACAGATCTTCGAGATGCAGGGGCCGGCAACACCTGACATGCTCATCAGGACGAAATACGAGTACGCATACGTAGACAGACCCGAACATGCACTCGAAGTGATTGATAAATTTGTGGAACGCTATAAAAGGGATTACGACGAATATGTGAAAGGCTTCCCGATGCACGACCCGTACCCGGCAGTGATCGTGATACGCGGATTCGGGTTAATCACCGCAGGAATTTCTGATAAAGAGGCCCTGATCGTGAGGGATCAGTTCATTCACTCAATGATAGTTAACTCCCGTGCCAGAAAAATCGCAGGAAACGCATTCATAACCAAGAAAGAGGCGTATGAAATGGAGTATTGGCCACTGGAGGAGGCAAAATTGAAGAAGATGAAACCACGATTCCTGCAGGGGACTGTATCCATTGTCACCGGAGCTGCTAACGGCATTGGCCTTGAAGCTGCAAGAAAACTTTCCGAAAATGGTTCTATTGTCATTGCATGCGACATGGATCCATCAATTGAGTCAGTAGCGAAGGAACTCCAGAAATCCACACAAACTACAATATTTCCCTATATTGTCGACATTTCCGATGAAGCAAAGGTCACCGAGATGTTCAA
>JAJZOM010000118.1 GCA_021811505.1 Thermoplasmata archaeon
CATCATACGGGAATGCAATGTATCCTGCCCCATATTCTCCCAGGTACGAGAGAATAACAAGGGCTATTATGTATACAACAACCCAGATTCCCCCTTTCACCGAGTTGGCCTCAAAGATATTGCTCTCAGAGTGGCCAGCTATCAGGAACACGAGATAGACAATTATTCCCAGGAAGATTGCAATCGCCAGATATCCTACGAGGGGCCAGCCTGACCAGTATACGATCAGTGAGGCTCCTACGAAGGCAATGGGAGCAAGAATCTTTGATCCGGGAAGCTTGAATGGCCTGTGTAACTCTTTTGCGTGTGTCCTCAGTGTCGTCAGGGCAGATCCGCCTACTATGTAGGTGAATACAGTTGAGCCGCTGATGAAACCAACTAGTTTGTACCAGCTTGGGAACGGTGCGAAGAATATTATTCCTATTACCAGAGATGCTATCAACGGAAGTACTGGAACCCCTGACTTTTCGTTGACTTTCATCAAGGCTTTTGAAAAGTATCCGTTTGTTCCAAGGCCATAGAGAGTCCTCTGCGAGGTACCAAGGTACACGTTAAGTGTTCCGGAAGGGGATACATATGCATCAGCGAAGAGCAAATAGGTCAGCAATACAAGACCGGCAGACGAGGCAAGAGTTGCGAATGGAGCAGCGCCAAGTGTTGTAAGCCCTGTCGCCGTTCCGGTTAAGAGACCAGCCCAGTCTCCACGTGGCAGTCCGATAGCTGTCCAGTCAACATGGCCTATAAATGCGATCTGAAGCCCTACATAAAGCACAATACCTATAAGGACGGAACCGACGACTGCAATGGGTACGGATTTCTGGGGAGTTTTAGCCTCTCCAGCGTAGTCTACTGCCTGCCTGAAGCCCAGATAAGAGAATACTATACCTGTGGTTGCTATCGCCCCGAACACATTTGCCCATCCGTTAGCTACAAATCCTGCTCCAACATTGAAGTTGACAGCATTGAATCCAACGACGAAAAGTATTATCACAGTACCAGCGGGGATGATCAGTTTCCACCAGGTAACGCCTGTGTTCACTTTACCCATGATCTTGATTCCAAAGTAGTTCAGGAAGAAGAACAGGACCATCAAAAGAGCCGCAAGAACTATTCCGAGAAATGTCAGGACACCAGATGCGCCTACAAGGTCTATTCCGTAGTTGGGTGAATAAGAACCCGCGTATGATACCACGGCTATAGCTTCAATCGGCGGCACTGAAACCGCAGACAGGAAATATGCCCAGCCAAATAAATAACCGGCCAAGCTGCCGTGTGACATCTGTCCATATCTTACTATTGCTCCGGATCTGGGTATCATTGCTCCAAGTTCTGCATAAACAAGGGCGATGAACAGCACGATTATGCCTCCAACAATCCATGATATAATGGATGCTGGACCTGCAACTCCTGCTGCCGCGAAGGCTGCAAAAAGCCATCCGGAACCAATAATTCCTCCTAAACTCAGAAACAGCAAATCAATAGTTGATAGCTCTTTCCTAAGTTTTCGATCAGAAATGTTGCTTTCCATAGGCAAATATATGTCATCGGATATACTTAATAATTTTCTTTATCTCAGGTAGTATATTTTCAAGAAAAGCACTCTCAGTGAAATCAAAATGTCGAAACGATATATACTATTTGAGATAGAGGTGCTGTTATTAACAATTTTACAGAAACATGATGCTGTTGAGTCAGTTGAAGTCTGTGGACACCTTCTAAAACTAAAAGTAATTCTGGCAGATCTACATTTCCCTGCAATTAGGGTAAGATAAATAAACATAAACCGCTATGGGCGTAACGGTAAAACAATAAAAAATCAATGGAAAAGGTACATAATGTTGTGGTTTGACCAGCAAAATTTAAGGGATATCAGAATAATAACGTTGTGTGGTGTGTATTAAATGGCAATCAGGAATAAAGATACATACCATAAATCAATCTTCAATGCAAAGGTGTAAGTTATGTCCGCGATAGTCCTGAACGCTTCAAGTATTCAAACTATGGCGTATAGCTTTCTATTCGCTTACAAGAATGAATTCTTCATTGCCTTCGTTTCTATTTTTGTCGGTCGTAAACTGGTAAGGGCAGCATATGGTGGTAAATATACGTCTAAGGGTCTGATTGTGTCTCCGCTTGCTTATCTCGCATTTACAGGCACTACGCTGGTAGGAATTCATCTGGAGGGGCTATTGATCTGTTCAGTAGGTTTTGCTTTTGGGTTGGGACTATCATCAGTTCTAAAGAACCAGGTGCACTTTTTCGAAAAGAACGGGAGCCTATATTACCGGAGATCATTATATATTGTTCTGGCGTGGACTGTAGCCTATATAAGCAGGATGTATCTTCTTCTTTACTATGATGTAACGGCAGGTCTTGTACTGAGTGTAATACTGTCATACTTCACGGGACTGATAACTGGTGAAGCTTTCCAGATAGCAGTGCAGAAGAGAATTTTTGATTACCGACACGGTTTACTTGCATCACAGAGGGCACAAAACCTAGAAGAGTGAGTTTCTCAATCGGAGAAATTTTATTATCCCTATCATTAACCGCCTTGAAGGATAGATAAAATGCCACTGTAGCTCAGCAGGTAGAGCAGCTGATTCGTAATCAGCAGGTCGGGGGTTCAAATCCCTCCAGTGGCTTCATCACGCTTCGTATTCCTCGCCATTATGAGATTGTAGTTACCATTGTCCCTATCATCGTTCCCTACCACTCACCAGAGGCTTAACGAGATCGTCATAGCGGTCATCTGCCAGAATGTAACTGGTACATGGCGAATGAAGAGGAAACCATGAACCTCCTCGTGCAGAATCATCATAAATCATTGGCAAAGAGTTGACAATGAGTTCAAACTCCGAATATTTCTTAAATGAAATCCCATTGCTTTCGTGTGATCAGAGAAGAGAATCTTGAAGAATGTCTGGAATGGGGCAAGCTCCTCCAAGAGAGAAAATATGAATGAAAATGAATGGACTCGTACAGAGAAGAAGATAGCGAGAAGCGCATTTGATAACGCTCTTCAAAGGGAATGCGATTTCATCATTAAGAGACTTGGGGAAATGGTCTCGAGGGCACTGAAGATTTCCGATATATTGGAAATGCATCACTATCTTTCCGACACGCTGAAAGAGATGGAACTCAAATATGATTACAGGTATTCGCGCATCATTCAAGTGTTTGGCCGGTTACTTGCTGAAGGATGGCTCTCCGAGGAAGATCTGAAAGGGCTTGGCAAGGAAAAGATGGAACAAATCACGAATACCGCTAGTTCGATACGCTCCCTTGTTATTGACGACGAACCCGCAGAGAAGGATGCGGTGCACCATGAAGATGGACGGGGATCGAGAGGGGATGGCAGTTCTCCCACGAAACTGAGCACAAAAGAAAAGGGACGAACTCCGGAAGATCTCACAAAGATGATCGAGGATGCGATAGTTGACGCATATACCTTTGAGGAGCAGGAGACTGCCTTCCTCACTGTACTTCAAGACTCGTTTCACTTCCCTTTCCATGCCATTGTAGTAGGAGAGCCGGTAGAGGTCAGGAATTTTGACCTTGATGAGGGCGAGGTAGGTATTGTAGCGGTATGCAGGCGCCTTGGAAAGAATTACCGAGTCAATGTCACAGCTCTTGAATGGGATGATCATAAGCCTTCTGGCGCAGAATGGATTGATGCATACAGACAATGGCGTAAATCTGGCCTGTAGTTACCACCAGGGGAATGAGGAACGCCATAACATTGTGAACCCCCTCAGAACCCGATTCTGCTCCAATTTGCTGCGTGTTCTGTCAGTTCTACCCAATGATGGTCTTTCCGGGAGTGAAAATTTATAGCAAAAGAGCATAAAATTCGAAAAGAATCAGGGTAATTGCCTCATGTGTAAATGCCGATAACAAGCGTTGAAACAATATGCAATGAATTATGATATTCTGTATAACTCCTGCTTTCCCATGATTAGTTAATCTATAACTCCGCCTTTTTTTAAGCTTGAGTTTCTTATGACAATGAGTATTATGGTTTTATACTGAGCCTTAATTTTACACATTACCTTGCTATTTTCCAATTATGCAGTCTGTGCACTATTCAGGATCTTTTCAGAGTATTCGATCCCCATCTGCTTTAGCACAGATCCCGCATCCTCGCTCACGGATCGCATGAAGATAATGCCATATCTTGTCTTAACCGGAGTCACCATGAGTCCATTCAAACTTGAGTTCCGCATGATAATCATTGTCAGTGTGAGATGTTGAACCCCTATGTTACCGTGTTTTCTTAACATTGTGGAAAATTATGTATGTGCACATTTACGGATCCTGGGATACGGCAGTCCCAGGCTTTTGAGAACATCAGAAGCTTCACTGCTCTCTGATGAGATATACAGTTCTCTCTTTTCAACCGTTACAGGAACAACGTCTAGGTAATTCAGGCTCCTCCTTATGCTGTCAATTGTCCTGCCTGTGAGTTTTTCCATTATTCTTGAAAGCAGAAGCGACAATACGCACACAAAAACATGAGCTCTTATCCGATCAGATTTCCTGTGGTATACCGGACGTATCTCGAGGTACGATTTGATGGTGCGGAATGATCTCTCAATCTGCCACTGTTCCTTGTATGCTGTTACGATTTCACTTTCCGGGAGATCAGTGTTGGTGACAATGAGGAATCTTCCCGCAAGCTTCTTCAGTATTCCGATCCTCTTTTCATTGAGCGCTGCACCATCTTCTGGGAACTTAACCAGCGATTTCAGCTTTCCCAGGGATTTCTTCAGTTCTTTCTGATCCGGTATTCCTGATATCTTCCTCTTCACGATATCGATTTTATCGTTGAGGTCCTTCAGATCGAGTTCCTCCCTCTTTCTGTTGTATACGGCGATATGCCTTCTCCTTTCTGCGAGTCTCCTCTGATCCCCTGTGGAATCACCCTTCATTACTTTGTCCACGTTTATGGCAACCCGCTTTATGATCAGGTCAGTGTCAGGCTTCAGTTCCCTGAATATTTCGATCTCAATGTCATCCTTTACCGAGATGAGTTTGTCCAGAGTCCGGTATATATTGTCGTCATTCAGGTCAATTTCGGACCATGGATAATATACCTTTTCTGAGAGGTTT
>JAJZOM010000105.1 GCA_021811505.1 Thermoplasmata archaeon
ACAAAGACGAGTTGCTCTTTGTCATAATCCATAAGTTTTTTTGCAATCCTGAATGTGTTATCAAGATCAGATATCTCAACCTCAAAATATATCCTTTTGAGACCGGCTTCTGCGATCAGATCAGGTATAACGGGACCTCTTGCCTCTCCAGTTAAACAGGTGAAACCCTTAGAGCCCATTACTTCCTTCAATACCAGCACTATCTTTTCATGATCTGAAATGGTATTTTCTGCACTAAACTTAGAGTCTGAGATGACTGTGCCGTTTTTCAGAATTGATTCTATCTTTCTTGAATGAATTTCCTCATCCATTATTGATAAATCTGTTTTAGGGGGAATTATTGTCTTCGGTCCTATGACATGTCCGGATGAGGTTGAGAAGAAGGTTGCTGAATGGGCGGTCTGGCCTGAGAGAATATCTGCCAGCATCTTTACACGTTTTTCATCGCTAATGTTCTTGGCAATCAGAACTGCATCTTCGTTCGAGCAGGCAAATACAAACATGTTTCTGATGTTGCCAAGCAATGATGCAACCCCTCTCTTGGTGAGCTGTGAAAGAAACTGATAGGAGAGAATTAGTACGACACCATATTTCCTACCTTCCGACAGCAGCGTCTCTATCAGCTTCTCTGAAAAGTAATGTGCCTCGTCGATGATAATATATGTCCTCTTTTCGGTTGGGCCGGATCTAACCAGTGCGTTCCATATTTTCGATAAAACAAGAACAGACGCTATCCTGTATCCTGATTGACCGATGCCGGATGCAGATTGATCAATAATAATTAAGGAATTATTTCTTACAATTGTACCATCAATGTCAAGTTTCTGGTTATCAGGAATTGAGATTATCCTCATAAGCTCCTGATTTTCCAGAATTGGCATTAACTTGTTTATCGTGCTTGATATCATGTCCAGCCAAGTTCGCGTGTCCTTCATCTGGGTCCCAATAAATGCCTTTAGATCCGTATTGGAAGATTTATCTAGAATTCTTGACATGGATTTGCGATCCAGAAGCAGGGACTGAAATTGTTTCAGTGTAATTCCGGGGACAATGCGCATGCACTCCATAAGCAGTGGACCAAGGATAACCTCCAGTCGAGGTCCCCACGTGCCATGTGAAATTATATCTTCAGTGGAGATTGTGTCTCTCAACCATTCCGTTACAGTAACTGAGTCGCTCGCATTTCCTGAAGTGCCAAGGACATTTATGCCTGTATAGAGTGATTCAGATCCTGGATAATCGTGACCGGTGAGGAATACAAGTTCCTTTTGCCTGTTAGTAAGGATTGCGTGATCAGAAACCTGGGCATGCGGATCGAGGACTACTATATTTCCCGGTCGGCTCTCTAGATATTCAATGATCAGCGAAAGCATGTTTGACTTCCCTGTACCTGTTTTTCCTACTATGAATGCATGCCCTGCTCCTTTATCTAAGGCGCCAGCGAGAAGTCGGTTGAATTCATTTCCCGGCATCGATGCATTGAGATCCCTGGTGTCATTATTGAGAGCTTTTCTGTAACTGTACATAAAACGGGTAAATACCCTGTACGTAATAAAAGCACTTTCTATACTTTCCCACTAAAAAGCAATCCAGGTTTTCAATGGATTAAGTGCAGGCAAAGGGGGGTTCAGTGACTTTGGGATACTAGGAATCACTTTTATACCAATAATTTCTATGTGATTTATGCAAACGCTGATAGTGGGTGCCGGTAATCTTGGCACAAACGTTGCCTACAATCTTCTCAGGCGCGGCGATTCCGTGATCGTCACCACAAGGAATGAAGATAAAGGAAAGAAGCTCAAGGAACAACTCTCACCCTTCGGGAAAGTAAGATGCCTCATCTCTGATCCCGGGACCGATTTTGGCGCAACGGATATGTTCAGAAAGGCGGAGGAGACAGGAGGAAAGATAGATAATCTCATAGTTACAGTGGGAGGATTTGCCGTGGACAGCATTAAAAATCCAATCCATTTTGGGGAAATGCTGGAAAGCCACCTGGAGATCCCGCTGAGAATTCTGAAGGATTTTGGAAATTATGCGAACGAAAAAGCATCGGCCGTCTTCATAAGCAGTATACAGAGCATCTATACAAGCAGCTGGACTGCTGTGTCCTATCTCCTCGGAAAGAGTTCACTCAACAAGCTTGTGGAGATTGCGGCCGCTCAGTTGCTGAAGAGAAATATCAGGGTCAATGCGGTAGCGCCTTCCTCGATAGAGAATGTTTTCATGCCGGGCAGGGACTGGAG
This sequence comes from Thermoplasmata archaeon, assembly GCA_021811505.1. The sequence continues at coordinate 2,247 of JAJZOM010000105.1, forward strand.
ATCGACGCGAAAGCTGGGCAGGCTGCTTACTCCGCCAGAAGACATTGCAGAGGTTGTCTCTTTTCTTTGCAGTCCGGCTGGTGAATGGATCAATGGAGCTGTGATTCCTCTAGATGGTGGAAACAGGTTCACTCATGCGAGTGACTGAGCAAGAATAGGCAATGACTTTTCAAACCTGTAATTGATACCAAAGTGCCCGTCCTCGAACTCCTCGTAGGTATGGTTTATCTTTGAGTTCTTTAACTGATTGTCTATTGCCCTGGCACCCCAGATCGCTGAAAATTCATCCATGGTTCCTGCATCTACGAAGATAGCATTCATGGACTCAAGCTGCCTGGTAAAATTCTTAACATTTTTAGCTGGGTCGTGCTTCTGCCAGTTATTCCATACTTCAGGCCTGAAATCTCCATTCTCGTAGTCAAAAGGAAGCATTACGCCCATCTCCCCGGAATTAACATCGGGCGAGAGAAATGCCGACGCACAGAGCGTTCTGAGAACCTTGATCTTCCTGGATGCTATCCTGTTAAGGCTCTCCCAGTATTTTTCAAGCCACCTGAATGGGCCGTTTGCGCTTCTGAACTCCTCCATTGCATCCGAGAAATCTGGTATGAATACATTTTCGAAGCCCGCATCCATTGAATGAGCTGCAAAACCATGAAAAATTCCGGAATTCCGGACAGCAAGCGTATATGCACCGAAAGCACCCGATCCCTTCCCGAAAAGTCCAATCCTAGAACTTCCAAATTTTTTCTTTAGCTCAGGCAAAAGCTCCTTGACAATGAAATTTTCATATTGCCCCGTTGCAGTTGAATTGAGGAAGTAATTTCCTCCGAGCTTGGTCCTGCTATCGACGATTGCAACCGTGCTTCCGCGCATTAAATCCTTGCCGTAAAGCCGGTTCAGGATAGTTGGAAAGCTGTCAGTAAGTGGAGAGGATGCAATGAATGAATCAGGATCATTTCCAAATGACGGCAGTCCTATAAGCAAAGGAGCATCGTTTTTAGGGTTATCAGGGGTGAAGGCAATTACTTCCCTTTCTGCCCTGTCTCCAAGAGCATTTCCAACTAGGATTGTGCTCTTGACTGTGAAAGTGGTAGTTTTCATTATGACCTTATTTCACTGGAGTATTAAATTATTCAATTTTTACTTCACTATTGAATGTACCTTTAAATTAAATGCATGCATGTCGCTCCATGCGAATTCCTGGGGACTTTGCTGATGTTCTTGCCTATCTCGCAATGCTTTTTGCAAAGAAGAGGATGAAGCAGATAGAGATATCCGGGTACGGAATTGAATACACTTCTTACAGGATACTCGGCCAAGATATGTCTGAATCCATTGAAATTGCGGAATTCCCTCCTGTGGATAACGTCGATCGCGTTTCCTGCCTGATAATTTCAGCAGGAATTAAGCCAGGAAAAGCTCCAGTCAGAGTAACAATCAGGTGGGATTTTTACGAATTTGAAGGAGATATATCAGAAGGGGGAGCTGGAAAATTTATAGACAGCATAGATCAGTCAACCTTCCGGTACTTCTGATTCAAACTATTATTCTGACGTAGAGGCCTATAAGTATGACAGCAACACCAAAAGTGAACATTCCAGCGATCCATGGAACCGAACGGCCCTTCAGCGATCTGGACAGGCTGTATCCCAGTATAGAGAGCGATACCTCTGTCACTATCAGGACAATGATGCTGGAAGATGAAATCGAGTAAGCTCCCAGCGGTATCATAGATCCCAGGAAGCTGCATGCGCCCGAAACAACTGTTCCGGTCATGGAATCCCAGTAAACCTCGTTCAAGAGCGTTCCTGAGATCTTTCCGGTTGGCCTGGATGGGTTCAAATGCTTTGATATCTTCGACAACTCAGCCCTGTTGCTGGCAAATGATGCTATAAAGTAGCTGAACGTGCCCACAGCAGCAGAACCAGTTGAAATCCTGAATGCAAGTGAGATGGGCATGTGTAAATCGTTAAGGATAAGATATGATGAGATCATCAGGGCGGTAATGATACCGTCAGTAAATCCCAGAGAAACTGGGAAAATATATGAAAATTTCAACTAGCTTCCCTAATCACCGAATTAATAAGTCTCTTCCCTGCCGCGACTTCGTCGATTGAATGCACGGCGCAGCCTATTTCCTCAATAGTTGTTAAAAGCAAAGACGAGTCTATGCCGTCTCCCTCCACTGTAATAATGATGCCCATTGTTTCCATGTCCATTTCGTTAACCGAAAGGTTCACCGCTTCCACGCCTTTCACTTTCCCGATCGCATCTGCAACTTCAACAAGAGTTGGCTTGTTCAATCCCTTTGCAACGTCCAAAACTATTCTTCTTATGTTCATCTATCAATCACATCATATGTTACTGGTCTGAAATGTCGAATGATATCATCATGCAAGAGGAATATAAATAATTTGCAAGCCTTAAGTACCGTTTCCTTCCAGCGCATCATGAAGAACAGGTTAATCTGGATTAGCTTTATACCGCCTAAGCTATTCACCAGCCAAATGGCACAGATAAAACTGAAGAAGGATCTGGAAGGCCTCTATAAGGCGAAGTATGCCATAATATTCTCTTTCATTCTTACAGTTCTTCTGTCCAATAAGATCATACGGATATACAACGGCGCAGACTATGTCAGTAATTTTTCAACTTTCTTTTCCAACGGCTCCCTTATCGTGATGTACAGCACACTCATTGGACTCCTCCTAGCGGCGTACGCAATCATAATAACGCTCATACCATATTTTTCCGCTGATAGCCTGCAACAGCCAATATTTTCGCAGGTAAACCGTCTCTTTATGTTCACCATTCTCGATGGAATATTCCTCATGGTAGTCTACTTCTCAAACGGT
>JAJZOM010000189.1 GCA_021811505.1 Thermoplasmata archaeon
CTGGGTAAGAGTATCCAGTATGCGTTCACCGGTGCCGAATCAGCCTGAACCTTTCATGAACAAAGGAATTCATAGAGAAGCCTTACACCGAATCCCGTGGCTCCTTTCGGAAGATAATCAGCTTTAGCTGTTTTTGCCTGTGTCCAGGCTGTGCCGGCGATATCCAGATGCACCCACGGCCTGCCGTTGACGAAATGCTCCAGGAACGCACCTGCCGTTTCGGCGCCCCCCTCTTTGCCACCGATGTTTTTAATGTCTGCAACCTCGCTCTTTATCTGGTTCCTGAAATCATCATCAATCGGCATTTCCCACACTTTCTCCCACGTTCTTTCTGATGCTTTTTTTAATTTCTCCTTCAGGTCCCGGTCATTCCCCATCAGTCCCGCGATATTGTTTCCCAGAGCTATGACACAAGCACCTGTCAGTGTGGCAATATCGATGACTGTGGCAGGATTGTATTTTTCAACACCGTAGGCAAGCGCATCTGCAAGGACAAGCCTCCCTTCAGCATCAGTGGACAGAACCTCCGAGGTCTTCCCGTTATAATGCTTCAGGATGTCACCCGGTTTGTAGGCGTTTCCACCCGGTAGGTTTTCGGTAAGAGGCATAATTCCAACAATATGCTTCTTTAGCTTAAGATCGGAAGCCAGTTTCATAATTCCCAGTACTGTTGAAGCACCGCATTTATCAAACTTCATCTCGTCCATGTTGTCCGCAGGCTTGATGGATATCCCTCCACTATCGAATGTTATTCCTTTTCCGACTATCATTATTGGTTTCTCATCAGAAGAACCATACTCCATGATAATCATTTTTGCAGGTTCCTTTGCCGCCCTCGAAACACCTTCAATGCCGCCCATCCCCATCCTGATGAAATCGTCCCTCCCTAAAACAGTAATTTTGAGGTTCTCGATTTCTCTGGAGCGTTCCTCGAACATGGATGGGGTTCCTCTGGATGGGGGAAAATTGGCAAGATTTCTGGTGAAATTTGTCGCGTCAGCTACTGAAATTGCCCTGTCGATGAGGTCTTGCTTTTCCCAGGTGGCTATGTGAACCTCTTGCAGATTAACTGAGGTCTTCTCTGATCTGAATTCGTCGAATGAGTATAGGGTAAGTTTCAAGATATAGGCTGCTTCAAAAGTTTCGTTTGCGTTGTTGGTCCCCGGTAGAATTATAAGGCAATCCCGGATTTTTGAATTCCTGAAAGTGGAGTATGCAGAAGAATATGACCTCCTGAATGTTTCAGGACAGTATTCTGATTCTTTTCCCAGGCCCGTCCACAACTGCATCTGGTTCCTGGTTGTATCCATTGTCCTGAAAACCTGGCCTTTCTTACCGGTAAAGCCTGTGTTCTTCACCGGTTCAGGTATTCCGTCAATTCCCAGAAATGCCATTACAGGTGATGGGATCCTGTCTTCGTAAAATGGTATTATGACTGCTTCTGCCTTTGATTTTGATAATTCTCCTTCGAACCTTGATATCTTCATAACACTGTGAGGGCGATTCATGGCTTTAATCTTTCAACTTTATGTTAGAGTGATAAGTGTTTAACGCAAATTGTCATTACAGTTCAGATGAAATGCTCCCGCTGCAATAAGAATGCAGTATACGAGGCCAGATACAGCGGAGAGAACCTGTGCGGGGAACATCTCTTGATATCGGTAGAGAGGAGAATAAAAAAGGAAGTAAGAGAGCAGATCAATTTCGATAAATCCGTCGTGAGGATATCCGTTGCGATTTCCGGAGGCAAGGACAGTTCCGTAACCCTTTACGTACTGAATGATCTGTTTCACGGAAGGAAAAACGTCAGCCTGGAGGCATTTACTATAGACGAAGGGATAGAGGGATACCGCAATAGCGGACTTGAAAGTGCCAGAAAGATGTGCTCTGATCTCGACATTCCGCACCACACCATTTCTTTCCGGGATACTTTTGGAACAACGATGGACAGGATAGTAGATGACAATCCGGACATAATACCATGTTCCAGATGCGGACCCATGAGGAGACATCTGATGAACGACGAGAGCATCACCCTTAACTCAGATTACGTTGCCCTTGGCATAAACCTCGATGATTACGCGCAATCCATACTTATGAATGTAGCCAGAGGAGATGTCATCAGGATGTCCAGAATGGCTCCTCACTATAAGGCAAGGGATGGACTGGTGAGACGGATACTCCCGTTGAGGAGAATTCCGGAAAAAGAGGTCATGCTATACGCTGTTCTCAGAGGTATTGAATTTGACGCATCCTGGTGCCCTTATTACGAGAAAGCGCAGAGGAATTCCTTCAGGGAGGTTCTGGAGATAATGGAGGAAAGATCACCCGGAACAAAATTTGCGATGCTTAATTTTCTTGATGGCCTGAGACCTGTCCTCGGCTCTGTCGGCAACGAGGGAAACATTAGAAAGTGCAAGGTTTGTGGTCAGCCAACGTCAAGAGAGATCTGCGCCACATGTTCAATCGTGGAAAATTAGTACCATGAAATCCGGATTTTCTACGAAATCTTTATTATGACTGCTTTAATTTTAGCCCGCGCTTCTTTGATACATTGGAAGCTGATTACAGGGGTCGTAGCTTAGCATGGTTTGAGCACCCGGCTGATAACCGGGAGGTCACCGGTCCGAATCCGGTCGACCCCACTGACCACACTTTTTAAAATTTGTTCCATAAGTTCATCAATATTGTTCAAGCCTTCCAGTTTTCCTTGCCAGATATTCAAAAAACTTCATCAGGACATATGCTACCAGAATTACAATGATTCCGACTGATATCTCTGTAAAGATAATTCCACTCAACTCAGGAATAGAAGATCCGGAAATTGCCAGCCTCATTGCCGACACGCCGTATGTCATCGGGATCACGTAAGAAAGCACCCTAAGCCAGGATGGGAGATAATAGATGGGAAAGTTTACACCGCAAACGAGAAGGCTGATAAATAGAAACACATTTGCCATTATCATGGCTGTTCTTAGATAAAGTCCTATGCTGCTGATCAGTAGCCCGAAGCCCATCATTGTCACGCTTGTTATTACCAGAATAAGAATAACACCGGTGAAATCAGCGCCGTAAAAGGATACTCCGAACAGGAAATGAGCATAGACCAGACCAATTGCACTTATCATCGTGGACATAACAATCTGGAACGATGCTCTTCCCACCAGCAGTGCCATTCTGTTTGCCGGAGAAACAATTATACCTGTCAGGGTCCCCTGCCATTTATCCTGAGAAGTTATGTTGGCCACGGAGAAAACCGCAGAAAAGGACATTGTCTGTATGGCGTTCCCAATTACCACATACTGGACATCTGATGCGGAGTGATTTATAGAACCCGCAAGGAAAGCAAAAAAAGCCATTTGTGTCAGCGGAAGAATGAATATCTGGAGCATCCACATTTCCCACGAATCCCATATTATCGACCCTTTTCTGCCAAATATAATCGAGCTCCGGAGTGCCCTTAATCCGTCTATTAACGCGCTTCCTTCCGCGGTCTCCATCAGTATTCACCCAGAGTGCCATTTATCTTCGCCCTGGATTCGACCTTTGTGAAAAGGATGAAACTCAGGGAAAAGTATACCGCCGTTTCCAGACACATTATAATCAGGTCCAGAACATAACCTGTGCTGAATCCCAGATAACCCTGTATGGCTGAGATTCTTATTGCATCTATCCCCCATGTCGGCCCCAATGCAAAAGAAAAACCCTGCACGTAAAAAGGAAGAAGAGCGATAGGAAACATGGTTCCTGTAGCTATGTAGACTGGAATCTCAAGACCGTTTTCCAGAAACCCGGCCTTCCTGGTCAGAACATACACCGATGAAAGTATCAGGCCCACTGCTGAAAGAGATATGAAGGTTAGTATTGTTGCGATTGAGAACTGAAGTGGTTCGTAGATAGATACTCCAACCCTGAACCACATTAATCCGATAAATAGTATGAATATAGCATTCACCATTCCCTCAAGCGTGTTGAATATCACCCTCCCCATGACAATCCATATAAGCGGGCTCGGGGCCGACAGTGTCGCTTCCATCGTGCCATTCCATCGATCGAACATTATTGAGGTCCCGGATCCATAAACCGTGGTTCCCCACATGCCCATCATTCCGCCACCGAGAACTGCGTACAGAAGAACGGGGCCGTTTACGTTTCTGAAGAGGAATAGTGAAACTAGCGTGAATATGAACGGAGCTATGATACTTGGAATAATCCATTGCGGGTCAGCGAAGAAATTCTTCATTGTAAGTGTCATCGAGGCTTTAACTGCCTGAATTCTGTGAATACTCCTATCTGATTCATATGAGATCATTCTTCTACCATCCTCAGATATGCGTCTTCCAGTGTGGGTTCTCTCACATTGGTTTCTATGATCTTCGTACGGAAATCCCCTGAAAGTTTCCTTATTTCAGGTATCAATTCACCTCCGATCGGCGTCTGTATTCTGATCATCTGCCTTTCTCCTTCAAGATCAGAATAGACTTTTGATACCCCTTCCATGCCTTTAATCCTGTTCAGGAAGTCCTCTGTAGCTCCATAAACCTGTAGTTCCACCAGGGTTACGTCTTTTACCTGTTTCTTAAGCTCGGAAGGTTTGTCAAGTGCCACGATATTGCCCTTTGAGATCACGGCTATTCTCTGGCATAGTTCATCAGCTTCAAACATGTAATGTGTAGTCAGGAGGATGGTCTTGCCCTCCTTCTTCATATCCCTTATCATGTCCCTTATATCTCTTGATCCTGCAGGATCAAGCCCAATCGTTGGTTCGTCCAGAAAGACCATTTCTGGATCATTGATTAGTGCCTTGGCTATGTGGAGCCTTTGCTTCATTCCCCTGGAGTATTTTTCCACTTTTTCATTTTCTCTGCCTTTTAAGCCAACCATTTCGATAAGTTCTGGGATTCGCTGTTTTGAGACGGTTGAGGAAACACCATAGAGTCCGGCAAAATACCGCAGATTCTCAACGGCAGTAACCCTGTTATATAGCCCTCTTTCTCCGCCGAAGACTATTCCAATTCTTTTCCTGATCTCGTAAATCTCTTTCCTGACATCAAAGAG
>JAJZOM010000161.1 GCA_021811505.1 Thermoplasmata archaeon
GCCGCCATAGGCGTTGAGAGGTGCAAGCGAACCTGTGAAATCAAAGAAGTCCACTGCCTTGTACACAAAAAGGAGGAACCATGGCGGATAAGCAGGAACATAGAGTGCAAGCGGGCTTGAGGGCGAGACGCTTGGGAATGGCGAGAAGAGGCTTGGGACAGAAGGGAGGAGCGCAATGATGGACGGTATGAGAATGATCAGCCCGACCACCATCATTCCAAGCTGTATCATGAATGCAAAATTGTACGGGTACCATTTCTTGTATTCCGGCTTCTCCTTATCTATTGCTGGCGCCCTGTATTTTGCCTCCTTCAGGGACGGCATGATGGAATTCGATTCAGCGAGATAGAAGTGAAGGCCGAATATCAGCCCGATCAGTGCAGCAAGAATGATGTGCCAGCCCAGCATCCTCTGGAAAAGGCCTGTTGTCGTGCCGTTTCCGAATACAATGGCCACAAGTATGTTTCCTATAACAGGCGAAGACTGGGCTATGCCCCTTCCAACATCCGTTGCATCATATGCCAGGACGTCGCCGGGCATGGAATATCCGAAAAATCCCACACCCAGCGTGATTGCGAGAAGAAGGATACCGGTGATCCACTGAATCTGCCTTGGCTTCTTGTACGCGCCGTGAAAATAATTCCTGTACATGTGCACGTATATCAGCACGATCATGGCATACGCGCCATAGAGGTGTGTTGCGCTGATCAGTGCTCCATAAGGCACATTGTTTATGATGTATTCAGTTGAGGCATAAGCGTCTGCAGGGTTGTAATAGAGCAAGAGGAAGAGGCCGGTGACAACCTGATAGACGAAGGCGATGCTTATCATGGCACCTGTCCAGTAGAGAATCCCACCCTTTCCGCGCATGTAGTCCGGAACCCTCTTCAGAGGCAGCTGATCTATCTTCAGCGGATCCTCGCCGAATTCGTTTCTTATCATCTTCTTTATCTTGCTCTCTTCAACCATATTATTTCATCCTCTCATGGAATGCCTGTGTTCGTGACTGTAACTGTGGTGGCGCTGGAAGCATATGGAGTTCCGCCGCTGAGGTCAGAGACTTTGCCATATATAGTCGGGCCAACCATGGAATATGCGCTGAAAGTTCCGGTGGAACTGTTGTATTTCAATTGAACGTTGGGTAGCGGCCTTGACGTAGGTCCGGTAATGACCTTTGCACCCTTCAGGGGGTCATAGGTGCTGCCATGGCACGAACAGTGAATGTATCCAGGGTTGCTGGAACCGCTGAAACTCGTTCCAGGAACAGTCTGGGTCGGAGGATAGTAGTGTATTTCAGGGGGAATGCATCCAAGGTGCTGGCATATCGCGCTGTATGCCACAACGGATCCCTTCGGGCCGACGCCACCGTTGAATTTGTACGTTGAACCCGTGGCAGGTATCGGAACATCATAAGAAGGAACGTTCACGGGATTGCCGCTCGCATCCCCAAGATTAAGCAGAAAGTTGGGATCATTGGTGAGGGGATAATAAAAAAGCCACGTGGTGGGTGTATTCACGGGTATGTCACTGTAAAGAAGAGGCTTGCCGTCTCCTCCAACAAGTTCCATGGTCGGGAAGGAACTTATGCCGACAAGCGGGGTAATTATGTTAGTGACGGCGCCCTTCAGAACGCCCGCAACAGCGACGCCTGCGGACAAAACAATCATAGCCTTGAGGAAGGTTCTTCTGCCCCTGTTCAATTCTTCCTCCTTATCATCCATACATTGTGATAGCATCAACAATTTAATAATTTTGTTATCAAAGAGTTCTTTCTAATATTGTTAACCTTTTTCCTTTTAAGGAGTATAATCAGGGTTGACAATCCGATCAGGTCAGCAAAATTCTTTCCCGATTATGGCAAGAATAATAAATTCAAATTCAATGGAGCCAGGAAGATGGCAATTTCAATTTTTTTCTTCAGGTCACTGAGAAAATTCATGAGAAATGTTATCTACAGGGCAGCGGTTTTTGCACTGATTGTCGTGACGTACGGCGCTGTATCGGAATATCTTCTGCAGTACAGTGTACAGCAATCTGGAATCCACAGTCTGTTTGAAAGTTTATGGTGGACAATGCAGACGGTTACAACAGTGGGTTATGGTGATGTGACAATCTATGGTACGACAGCGAGAATAAACGCCATGGTAGTTATGATCCTGGGAATAGGCAGCATAGGCCTCTTCACCGCTTCCCTGGCTACGGTTTTTGTGGACTCCAGGATCTCGAGAAAATTGGGTGAGGTGAGATTGAGGATGAAGGAACATATAATAGTGTGCAATTTTGACTCCATTGCTTCAGAGACAATCAGGAGAATAGCAGAGGATGGAAATGAAATAGCGATTCTGTCGAATGAACCGGTATCATTCCAGCACGAGAACGTATTCTACATCAAGGGCAGCTGCCTGGAGCCTGCGGACCTCGATCGGGCCGGTATATCAAAAGCCTCCAAGGCAATAGTGTTTTCCGGCAGAATAAAGAACGACGAGGATCCGACCGGTGTTGACGCGAGATCAATTCTTTCCGGCATGGAGATGAAGAGACAGAACCCCGGAATTTATGTCATCGCTGAACTTTACAATCCGAACAGCGAGAAACACGCCCTTGAGGTTGGAATCGATGAGACAATAACCAGGGGTAATGTATCATCTCTCCTGATCTACAATTCAATCATGAATCCAGGCGTGAGCAAACTGCTTTACAGAATACTTGGAAACCAGAGGGAGGAGATGCTTGGAGAGGAAACAGTCAATAAGGGGAAATATAGCAGCTACGACACATTGTACAGTGAATATGAATCCCAGGGTAAACTGATTCTTGCAGTTGTCAAAGACAGAGAAATACTGATCAGGCCACCGAGGTATGCTGCGGCAGAATGTGATAGCATCATATTCCTGAATACATCTGTGCACTGAGGCATCAAAAGTCACAACTGCTGCAGAACAGACTTATTAGCCTTTCTGGCTATCCGATCCTCTTTTCAAACACGCAGGCGGAAGGGAATTCCGGTATGACGTACTTCATGAGACCAGGCGTCATATGCTTGCGGATTACGCAAGTTTCGCCCTTTCCTGTAAGGCTGAAATCAGGGGTGCCGGTGCATGCAGCATGGTAGTGATCCCCAAATTTCATGAACACCCACTCTCCTGAAGCGATAAATACAACCAGGCTTCTGGGAATTTCATCGATCTCTGCAAATTTCCATCCGATATCCACAATTGTTCCCGCCTCCGGCATACAGTTGCTTCCGATACCAGTTGGAACAGGGGAACCGTTGAGAAAATAATAGCAGTCACGCTTTGTGAAGCCGCATTTAGCGGCAAGATTCAGGGAAGGCGCGTTTCGCTCCTCTATGAGCAGCCTCGATATGTGAAGCTTATCCTCCTCAGCCTTTCTCAGCGCAAAATCTGTCAGGTCCAGGGCGATGCCGCTTCTCCTGTAATCAGGGTGAACCCTGAGTCCGCTCAGCCACTGGGATTTACCAAACACATTCTCAATTTTTATGAAACCCTTTATCACGCCTTCTGATTCATAGAGGTAGACGTCTCTGTTGCCAAGATATGAAACGCCCATTTCGTTGATGTAATCATCATACCCTGCTATGCGGGAAATATATGAAACGGATTCCCAGTCATCCAGTCCTGCGGATCTTATGGGCATCTCCCAACGAGCATTTAAATACTTATATATTTTTTGAAGTTTTCTGATAGAATGTAAGGGGACAGCTGTAAACAAAGGACAAACCAGCCTGTGGAGTCAGAAAGCGAGTGGTACAGAACACGAGAAGGGCGACCCTGTGGAATCTCCTATATGCGCATAGCTGTGTAAAAGAAGATTAGATTGTGATAGCGCAGGAACGTGCAGGATCGGTGATCAGCAAAATGAATGACAAATGTTACCAGCAAAAGATAGTGCGCGGTTGTCCGTTTCGGAAAATTTAATAGAAATAGTTCGCTATTTCAATATGAAATCGGAAACTGAGAAAATGAACATGAGGAAATGGGCCTCATCCGGGCTTGTTTCTCTGCTCTTCGTTGTGATGGTCCTACAGATTCAGTACCCTATGGGTCCAGGGTCTTATCTCAACCTGAGTGCCATACTGGGGCTGATAATTGCGGTTATTGCAATAATACTTATTAACGGAATTCACCAATGAAGAAAAACCAAGAGCAGATGGCCAGACATTCCGATTTCACCATTGTAAACGGTCTCATTATTTCTCTGAACGGGAAACACTAATCTGAAGCCCGGAACGTATATTCTTATATCATTTATCACCCAAAACCGGTTGTGAAGATAGAAATCTCTTCTTCACGCTCTGGAAATATACTTATATGGAGGGGGAATAATTATGAGTGAGATCGGAAGAGGGCTCTCTCTGTGAAGTCTGCGGTTCTCCGGTTAACGCAGACTTCAATTACTGCCCCTATTGCGGAGAACCAATTAATTTCAGCCCATCATTTGCCCGTAAAATACCCATCCCCCTGGGCGTTGTTCTTCTTGCTGTTTTTGAGATCCTGGCGGGACTGTTTGCCATTACATTCACGATCATGCACCCGAGCTATCTGGTCATTGGTTTATCACTGTTCAATATCATAACAGGAATCTTACTTTTTGAGGGCTACTGGCCGGGAATGTTCATGGCCGTGCTTGGCATCTTCATTCTTGCAGTACTTTTCCTCTCCATCATCATGGATGTAATGACAGGAATAATTCTGGTTCTTTACATGACGAGATCTGAGGTTTTGGACTATTTCAACCAATGATTCAACGACTCCAAAAGTGAAGGATTATTTGGCTGATGACTGTTTCCAACTAATCCTGTAGCCACAGTTTATTATGCACAGGTGGAGTATTCAGTGAACCTGGGATCTGGAGCCATAGCGGGGTCTCAGTTATTCTTTAGAAAATGAGACAATCCAGGTGTTCCTGTTATTACTGCAGATTCTTTCCTGCAGGGATTTCTCTAAAAGGGGTCACTGATCATGTACTCTGCCAGGTTGGAACTCTGTTGCTGAGTATGGGAATAATAT
>JAJZOM010000168.1 GCA_021811505.1 Thermoplasmata archaeon
TAACTCATATCTGCGTTAATAGCTTGATTACTTTTTCACTGGCAGAACCTTGAAAAGGATCAGGGTCGCAAGAATGGATAGAAGCAAAGGTAACCCGTCCTGGTAGTGATAAAATGTTTCCATGGGATTCTGACCGAGAAAGGAAGCAATACCATTGCTACGATTGAGATAACAAACAATCGAATCCTTCCTGCGCCGTCCTCAAGAAAGTAATTCATAACGGCCGCGACAGATACGATATCCCCTCCCCGATTATGACGTGGGGATCGTAGTAGAAGTACGCAGTATTAATGTACATATATACAGAACCAGCAGGCATCCCTCCATGGGCACCGGAGAGGAAAGACAGAAGATCGAGCGAGGCAAATATCGACAGTATCATAACGTAAAATACGAATTTATGTTAAAGCAGCCTTGACAACACTATGTCCCTGCTGATGCCATAGGCCAGGACAAGTGCATTACTGGCAGGATAAAGGTTAACTTCCCTGTAGCTCATAATTACGCACAGGATCACTGAGAAGACAAAGATCGGGAATAACACTGCTTTTCTCTGGGAGGATGTAACAGGCATCAGAATCGCAAGGAATGCGACCAGGATAATGGAAAATACCATAGCCAATAAGATGAAAGAAGGCGTCTGGTAGTGTCACACGAGAACAACACAGGGTTTGTAATAATACTTGTTCATCACGCAATCTTTCAGGGTGAATCTATGAATCAGTTCCACATAGCGCTGGTAGCACAGTTCAAATTGCGAATGAACGGACCGCGGGTGCATCAGGATCCTGCTGGTGTTCATCGATCTACCTGGAACCGGGAAAAGGGCTGCTCCTCGCTTCTGTGGCGAGGGAATGCGTTTGTAGCGATTGTCTCAGAAGCTTTGCGAGTGAATTATAGGATGCAACTATGGGAGACCTGTTCTGACCTGTGAAACCACGCCTATTGAACTCCTGAGATATTCAACACTGCAGGCATTCCGGGTATTGCAGTGTTCCTCACATTTTCCCGCAATGTTTTTATCTGTGTAGACTGCACCACAGGCCTCGCATCTGAACAATTCCTGAACCATGTCAACAAACACCACTGATGCATCTATTAACCCGTATTAAAGGTCATGAAAATTGATGCACGTTGCTTATTCAGTTTTCACTCCACTGCATACATTGAATTTATGCCTGTGTTCAGCAGAACATTTCCTGCACCGAATCTGAAATAATCAGAGGTCGCCGGCATGCCAAAATCCCACATTTTCTTGGGCCCTGGTTCGCCGATACGTGCCCTGCAAATCTTCCGTCAAACGCTTCTGTGAATGTTTTGCATGGCCCTTTGGAGACCCATTCACGGAATGCTGGATTAACGGTTACATACACGAATTATCTCTATTATTCCTGGATGAGAAGATTAGCGTTATGCCAAGTGCGAGGATAATCAGGGCCACCGATCCGAGGGAAGAGAGATCTGTACGCCCTGAATGAAATAATATTATGATCTCCCTGACCGCATAAGATAACCCCGCTTCCATCACGAGAACAAGGCTCTTCGTGCTCTGGCCTTTCAGATATTCCAGACTCGAGTACACTTCTAGAAGAGCAAGAAGAAATAGGCCTCCCTCCGTAGTTATATAAACAACCGATGAAAGGTTTGGCAGCCCGCCTGAAACAGAAATGATCACGGAATAACCCACATATGCGGTCTCGAAAAATATAGCCAGGAGTATTATCGCCTTTACAGTCCATATCACGTATTTTGAGACATAACCTTCTAGATCCACACCGGGCATAATTCCTGAGAAAGTTGGTGATTATAAACCTGTTTCATTTTTCCATAGTTAATACCGGTTAATTTTTCCCCACCAAAGCGTAAGTTTTAACGACGCTATCCTCTTCCCATCGGGAGATCTCATCCTTCAACCAATATTCAATCGATTGGATTGAGGGAATCATTCCTGGCGAAATTGCTAGAGGCAAAAGCCAAGTTTTCAACTATTTCCCGGGTTAGCAGGAGGATTACCCTGCACACCAGATTTTTCAGATTCCAGCGCTGTTGAGATGTGTTTTAGTATTTGTCTCTCAAGTATCGTTCCGATGAAAATGCCATTTTCGTCAACGACCGCAATGATCGGGGGTTCATATTCCCTGAATATCTTAATCAGTTCAGTAGCAGGAGAGTTATTTCTGACTTTTCGAGCCGGCAAAATGTCACCTTCACGTACTTGAAGCGTGTAAAGCTTATTTTCGCCCAGGGTAACCATGTCGCTTAGACTTAACTGCCCCAAAACATGCCCTCTGTCGTTGGTTACGATCACCGCCCTCGCGTTGAGATCAGTACACATCTTGAAGGCAAGACTTATAGGACTATTTCTGTCCACTGACACCGGGGGGAAGGAACTGGATATATCGGACGCCTTCAAATTTTTGAATTCTGTGCTAATTAATTCCCATATGTATTTGGACCTCCTATTCGGTACAACCGGTGCCTTAATATTGAAAAGAAGTGGTATCACCAACGTTAACAGCGTGATGGCAATCATTATGGCAGAATAATTATATCTATCAACGAGGCCAAGTGTGAGCGCTACAACAAGCAATGCAGCATCAACGCCGCCATTAACTGATGTACCGAAGGAATTCTTCCATGCGTCAATCTTCATGATTCTTGATGTTGCCAGACCGCTAATTGGCTTGAAAAGAAGCGCAATTATAAAGAGAGACAAGCCAAGTACGATCAGTGGAACAGTAATTCTGACAAAGTATAATCCCAGCCCAATAAAGAACAATGGCTCAAAAAAGCCATAGGTTATGGTTGAAACCTTCTCCGCAATTATGGGGCGGTCGTTGATAAAATCCCTCAGGATAATACCCATAAATAGGGCTATTATCGCTGAATTAAAACCATAAAGCTGGCCAACAAATCCCAATATCAAGACGAATCCCGCTATTACTGCAATTACTGTTTCGTGTGCTCTGGAATGAAGGTCTATTCTGGTGAGCAATTTTACCAGCACATATTTTGAGAACAAGATGATCAGGAGCAAGGATACAAAGAGTTCAAGTGCTATAGTGATAACGCTCGTGAAATCAATTGGCTTATTATATAGGTCCGCAAAGAAAGAAAAAAGTATAACGGCTGCAATTTCAATCGTAACAACCTGCTGGAATATCTTGTTCCCCTCTTCTGTTTTGTTCAATCCGGTATCGCTTAATAAGCGTGTCAAGGGTCCTGCACTGCTCATTCCCGTTACTATCCCAACGACCATGGCTATCAAAATATTATGAACCACATAGTAAACTGCAACAGAAATGAGTGCGAAGGGCACAATAAACTCTGAAACCCCTATTATTATATTTTTGACATTGAGAATTTTTCTGGTATCTAACTCCTTAAATTCCAGCGCACCGCCAGTAAATAGAAGGAAGTTGATGCCGAGTGAAATAAACAGGCTTATGTTAGGAAGGATGCTGACCAATCCCAGCCCGCCTGGACCTATTATTATTCCAGCCAGAATGGCTGCCAAGTATGGAACGAGCTTCAGCCGTTCAAATATCTCCTCACCGAATTTGGCAAGAAGCAGGAGACCCCCAAGAAACAAGAGGGCCAACAATGCATCAGAGATACCATACATGCAGTCAAGAAAAGACGTGCATATTTAATTTTATTGCAGAATCCAGTCCTCTTGTAGATTCCTAGATACCTGCAATCACCCAGAATCAACGAGAAAGCGACATGTGTATTTAGGCCGTATCACACATGCCGATTTGAAGCTGCTATACTTTTGCGTTTTACCCTCCTAAAATACCAATTGTCGATGCATAGGGTTCCCTTATGAAATCCATGATGGCATCCAACAGCTTGGATCCCATGTTCTCCAGTGCCACAAACAGATCTTGAAGAAGCCTCATGGCCATGGATCCGAATCTCAGGCCGGGCGTTCCCTTCCCTGTGTTAAGCTGGGTTCCCAGCAAGATCATTGCAGAGATTTCGAGGAGCAGTTCACCCAGCAAGCTCAGCTTTGTCGTGCTGACAATGCCTGCAAACACCTGCTGGAAGATTCTCCCTATCCCGTCTTGCTTGATCTCCCTGTGCATTGTTTCTATATCCCGGCGCCTGAGATACATCTCCCTGATCTGTTTAGGCTTCCATCCGGTCATATTTATGACAAAGAACTTTTTCCCTCTATGCCACGGGATACCAGAATCCTGACCTCGCCGATCTTCTTCATGGCAATTGTGATGCTCTTCGTGAAATACTGTTTTCCCCCATATTGTGAAACATTTCAACATGATGTGCTGCTCCTCTTTCCTTCTCACAGGCTTGATGTCACTATTCAGGGGAAATATCCCCTCGCTTCCCGATATTGCTGCGGTGATCGCGCACATGCCCCGGGCAGTCTTTCCCTCGGAGTGGCCATAGATCCATCCCGATCCCTGGATGTGTTTTCCGGACCTCTGCAGAACGGTATCGTACAGTACGAGAATAGGATGGGTGCTGTTCCGGTTGATCAGATCCACTGATTTGCGGAATACGTCCAGCATGTTGAGGTTGCTCTGGTTCGGGTGCTCTATATGGATTCCGTTGAGATGGGCCACCGATCTTGTGGGAGAGACCCATGAGGATGTTATGTACCTGGAGAACTGTCTGAACTGCCTTCGGTCAAACAATGGCCTGAATTCACTGAGAAGATCGGTAAGGACATCTGGGTGGTTCCGGGACAGGAATTTCGATCATTGTATGAAAATGTCCGACGATTGCTTAAGTTTTATTGAAATCGAAAAGGTATAGTTAGTAATAACCTTGGAGATATCCTTCCTCAAATGGAGGCATGTTAAGTTAATGGCAAGACTTAATGGTTTATCTCTGCCCGTTTATATACTGAACTTTGGATTTCCGATTGTTTGTATATAAAAAGCGTTAAGTTTTAGGGTAGAAGTTAACGTCAAATGAAAGTGTGAGTATTTAAGAAAATCAGAATTTCTAGACTGGGCAATAGACGGACATTT
>JAJZOM010000260.1 GCA_021811505.1 Thermoplasmata archaeon
TCCAGGCCCCCCCCTGAATTGATTCCACCAGATTGTGTGATGTTTGGATATGCCGCCTCCAACCATTAATGCGCCTGTTTTTTTTGCATCAAAAATAATGTCTGAGAGTTCATGCTCGTCCTGGAGAAGATTCAGCTTGAAATCCCGATTTCTCTCGTAGAAAGACCACAACTGCGACCCGAAAGAACCGTCCGTCATCCCCGGAACGAAGACGGGGATGTTGTTTCTTGCTGCATTGTAAAGGATGGATGATTCATTGTTCATCCTCAGCCCGAATTCCCTGAGGAGTTCTGCACCTCCCCATTCTTTCTTTTCCGAGTACAGGATATCGAGTACAGGCTGAACTTTACCCTCTATTATTTCGCCATAGCTTTCGTCCGGGATGAACACATTCCCGAGCCGGTTTATGCCGAGATTCCTCAGTTCCCTGTCACTATAATCAAATGTTCCGCTGTAATAATCAAGATAGGTTCTTGCTATGTCATGATCAAGTGTACCGTTCGTTGTAACTATGACATCGACAAGTTTACGCTTTATAACCTCATTGATTAATCCCCTGGTTCCTGTCGATATTATGTCCGCAGGGAACGAAAGAAAAGTAGTGTTCTCTTCAGAAAACATCTTTTTAAGTATAGAATAAGCAGTGAATACCTTGGCAGACGTGAAACCGCCCGATTCTGAGAAACCTTCCATTAGCTGTTTCAGAGTTGTTGAACCTGAAATATCAAGGTCCCTGACTGGAGACGTGAGGAGATTCTTCCTGTCCATGATAAGGGTATTACAGAATAGCTAAAACAATTGTGATTTTCATGGACGTATGGCATAGATACTGAAATATCATCATTTTTCATGAATTTACGACGATGAACCAGATGCATCAGGCATCCGGAAGACCGATCCTCCTTGTAATTGATATGCAAAAAGCCTGGAAAAGCCCTTCGAGGGGAGAATAGGGCTACGTAAACGTTGTCAGAACAGTTGCCGTTAGCCATTCGCATAACTATGAATTTACTTTTCTCTTCGTTTCATTCCCCGAACCTCCCTGGGAGACCATTTCCCGTTGACAGATCTTCTATAACCGTAATCGTAGTTTTTGCTGAAGTCATCTGCATCCATAAGCGCATCCGACGGGACTATTCCCGACCATCCCTGCCCTCTCAGTAAAAGCTCACCATGATCCGGGTAGTGTACCAGATCCTTCGTTGTCTGGCTGGGATCAGGCCATACCTCTATGTCAAGGATAAGTAATTCCTCACCGAGATCGGCTACAAACTGTGAGGCGTTGTCTGGGCCAATCGGTTTTGAGACAAGATCTCCGACTCCCACAGCGATTGAATGATCGCCTGTTCTCAATGTCCCTTTACCCTCCAGGACAAGGTAGTGCTCCTCAACAGCAGAATGACTGTGGAGCCGTGCATAAGTGCCTCCTTTCGGTATCCTGTAGGTTCGCATGAAAGCCTTTGTAGACCCAAGAGCCGGCATGAGATACCTGGTTACGTTACCATGATGATCTGCGGTGAGTTTTTTCGCTGCAGCATCATTTTCGCGATTTCCATACACATTCAGGACGGGAGGAGTCCACAGGTTTTCTCCGGTTTCTTCCAGCCCTTCAGGGCCTTTTTTGCCGGAAAGCGTATAGACCTCGTTGGACCACATTGAACAGATTCTGACCATGAGGTCCCTGGCAGCATCGCTCAGTGGAGGGGTGATTACCCAGGTTGTTTCCGTAGAGTTTTTTCTGAGAAATCCCAACCGGGCAGAGAGTTCATCCCAAAGCCAGTTTACGAGCTTCGATACCCTGATTCTTTCCCCCTCAGGAAAATCCCCCATATGATCAGGGATGAATAACTTCCAGGCAACGTCACATCTGATTGCTCCAGCAGGCCTGATTCCTTTGTCAGGGTCAACCAATATTTTTATCGCCATTCGATCCTGATGCAATCTTTTTATCATTATATAATCATTCATTCCTAAACATTTATGCCGCTTCGCGCTTCCTGCCTGTCAATCCATTCAAGGATATCCCCGTAGCAGGAATCGTTTCCAATGAGCCCTCCCTTGAGGACTATCCTTACGCCATGCAGGATCCCACCTGCAACAGAACCGGTTGATACCAGCGGCATTATGCTTTCCCCGTTAATTATGTAAGAAAAATTCGAGTTCCTGAGCATGAAACCGGCAGTTTCTCCTCCACTCATTACCAGATAGTCATAGCCAGCGATGAATTTCATAAATCTCTCTGAAATCAGGTGCGATTCTTCATCAAGGTGGAATGAAAAGAGGTCGATGCCTCTCTCCGGGAGGATGCATGGCTTGCAGGCTTTGATTCCTGCGTTTTCGAGGTACCCTATCTGCCTGACGGTAATATCTCTGAAAGTTCCGACCACTATGGCGATTTTCTTACGAATCCCAGATCCCACGTTTATCTCCCTCCCTGAGAACCTCGGCAATCATCGGTCCAGGATCCACCGGCATCATATCTTCATAGAGGCAACGAAGCGCCAGCTCTCTTATATCATCGTACGATTCGGAATCTGCAACCTCAATGCTTCCTGCAGGAGGTTGGAACATACTGCCTCTCAGCACAGACGACAGTATGTCTGTTTCCAAGCCATTGAATATGGTTTTGCCATTCCTGGTATATCTGCCGTACTCCGGGATGGTGTCTGTCAACAGTATCTTTTTTCCACGGGAAAGAAAAGGTGTGATCATTGCCGATATATTCCCCCTGAGTGTGCTGTCAATGCGGAGTGTCACACGCGATCCGCTGAAGTGATTGAGGGCCATCTCAACTATCTTTCCGGAATCCGGGGAATGCCTGCAGTCCAAATTCACGGATACAAAACTGGCATTTGCAGATTCCAGAAGACCAATCTGATCCAGATTTATTGTTATGGTATCTGGAGCATTGAGGAGAGATGCCACTCCTGAAGCTCCCGTCAGGTCGTCTGAGAGGATTACATACTTCATGCGAAACAGTGCCTGGACCGATAATGTCCCGTTGCAGGTGATAGATACATCGCATATGTCCATATATTTTAGTTTCTTTACCGGAATTCGAAAAATTCATAGGTAATTTCCAGACATAAATGTTCAGTTTCCAGCATTCAGGAGAGATTCTTGGATACCGAGCGCTTTGGGACAAAATTATTCATGGGTCTCCTTTAATATTTTCTCGTCGTCCATGGTCAGCCTTATGTCTCTAATGTGCAATGTCAGATTATACTGTCCCAGGCAGTCGTTTGCCCGCACATGGGAATACGGGGACATGCGTCTTGGAATGATGCACAGCAGGTGGAAACAGAAAGAGCATACAGGAAAATATAAGGATCTGGAACTGCTTGGATTGAAGCTGCCTTCACCGCCTCCACAGAACATTTACAAACGCTATAATGCCTTACGAAGAAGCTCGTCGGTGAGCGTAGTGCGGTAACTCCGCCTGCTGCGTTCGACGAGGGTTTGAAGGAGAGGGTAACCACTCCTTCATTCTACTCTACCGGCAGCATTCTCGCTGGATTATTCTGCAGACACCTTTTTCAAGCCATTAGGAAAAGAAATGGCAGAGCAATGGCTGTAACGAGAACAAAAAATATGCTTAGCAATGATCTTATTTTTACACTTATTTTGCCCGTATCTGTTTTATTTTCCCCCGCCCATATAAAAGATTCTAATCTCGTCAATATCTGAGTTAATTCTTGTCTCTGAGTTAGAGTTTCAAATATTTTGAAAGAGCGATCACACTTTGCGATTGCAATCCCATGAACTTTGTAATATTTAATTGGAGGGTCCAACTTTTGAAGATTGTCTCCTCTTGTTCTTATTTCAATTTCATTTAAGTCAACTATCCTATGCGTAACAAACCTCCCATAGGATAATGGAGAATAATAAAGAGGTAATTCATATGTAATTATGTCTCCAGGGCTTAATTTAATTTCTTCATTCATTTTTAAACATAGAACGTAGCCACTGCCAGTTATTGTGGGATACATACTACGCCCCTGCGAAGAGACAATGAAGCAATCGAATTCTTTCAAAAATGCATTCAACCTTTTGGGGGTTTTGTCGCCTGTCAGTAACTTTCTAAGTTCCAACAAAGGATACAACAGAGAAGCGGCTCCCAGTAACACTAGTAACGGAATCGAGTTCTCAATGGCTGCTGAGCCGCCGCCCAATGCTACAAACAAAATTATACCAGATGATAGGGACGGAAGTATGATCTGTTGAAGTGGGAATACTTTCCTTTTTAGAATGTCATATAAGAATCCAGCGTAAATTATAATTGTAATTACGTCGAAGAGGTATACTGTTCTATACCAAAGGCTGTTGAAACCTTTTGCAGAGAACAAAGCCGACTCTATTGGCCATGCTAACAAAAAAGCATAAATTGAAAGCGCTAACCCGAGGATTATAAGTTTTATTGAGTAAGATTGCATTTGCAAAAACTCCGAGTTCCTTATCTTTTTTGACATAGATGTGAAAAAGGTATGAAATATGGCAAAAGAAGTGGCAGTGGCAATACAAGTTCCTAGCAATTCTAGCAATAATTGGGGCAAAATTATATTTTCTTGTCCAACTCTAATGAGATAAACGGTTATTGACCCTGTGACCAGAGTGTCAAAAAGAACCACTCCAAATGTTGGCAGAAGAAAGAAAAGTGAACCTAAAAAGATCTCCGATAGAAAAATCATGTTATGTGTGATTATTAAAAGTGGATACGAACTCATTCTACTACCAGGGACAATGAAACCGGAATTACCATCTATTGAATTCAACAGGACTGGGATACTATACACGATTTCAGAAAAAATAGAAAATGATAGAAATATGATCAGAAACAGTGATCCTCCAAGGAAAAACACTGAATCAGCCCCCAATAATTTACCACTTGTTCTCCTATTTCTGATTATCAGAATTATGGGAATAATAAATGTGACATCCAACGCCGAGTCCAAAGCTATTTTCTTTGTCTTGATAATAAT
>JAJZOM010000206.1 GCA_021811505.1 Thermoplasmata archaeon
GGGCGACGTTATTCACGAAATCGGTGGCAAAAAGGTAACGAACATGAAGGATTTACTGAAAGCACTTTCCTCTGAGGGAATCGGCACTGAGGTACAGGTGAAGCATTCAAGGAACGGCGAGATGATAGTATCCACTATTTTGTTGGTAGAAACACCGGAGGAATATCTTCAGGTCCAGAGATGATCCTCTGGTCCGCATTTTTTTCAATAACATACCGGAATCAAACAGCCTCAAATTAGTCAAGTTGCACTTAGTATATATCAAAGCGTATCATATCTCACCTGCATGAAAGTCAGCCCCAGTGTTGAACGCATAGATGGAACTATGGCAAATGCATATACATTTACGGTGGCGGGAAAAGTGATTCTGGTAGATGCCGGGACAAGGGGATCGGGGAAGAAAATTATCAAATACTTCAGATCCCAAGGAACCAAGCCTGATATCGTATTGATAACGCACTATCATCCAGACCACATAGGAGGACTTAAGGAGATCAGTGACGCATTTTCTCCAAAAATATACATGCCCGACCGGGAAGTCGACGTGGCAACTGGATTGGCGAAAATTAAACCGACACAGACGTTTATGAGCAAGCTGGTTGCAAAAATGATGCGAATAGATCCGGTCAAGTCAGTCGAGCCCGTTTCATCTCTCTCGCTCGTTGGAGTGGAGGTCATAGAGACACCGGGGCACACTCCAGGAAGTACTTCATACTTCCTGAAAGAGGGCAATGTCCTTTTTGTTGGGGATGCGGTGGTAAATTCGAAGGGATCACTTACAATAAATAAGGGATTCACGCTGGACATGGACAGGGCAAAGCAATCAAAGCAGCTTATTGTTGACCATGAGGCAAGCATCATTTTATCCGGTCATGGCGAACCCTTCAGGAAGAACTCTTGACTTGAAAATCAGATAAACGGATTGGATAAGTTTCCGGATCGCAAAGGCTGAGCCGTTGTTAGCACGTAGAGGGATGCGGGCTGCTTCTTTTCGAAATCGACGATGCAGTATTGAAGGGAGAATAATCTCACCAGGATTGACGAAAGCCGCTTCTTTATCTCGACTGCGCTCTGGATATCATTGCTCATCATTCTTGAAAAATCATATGGTATTGCCACCCTCACCGTTTTTGGGGGGGAACTTGTTACCTGGTCAATGACAGATTGTGACCCAGCATCCGAAGAATCGATCGTTATTGCGTCCACGGTATAGGCAGGTACCTTCTGGTCTTTTATCCACCACTCAGCAACAAGCCTGTCTGTCGGAAGGCCAGCATTCAATGCATCATCCATGGTACCGTAGAAATTTGGGATAAGCGTACGCGAGATTGCACCTAGTTTCTTCAGGTTGAAGTGTGCGTTCAGCGATCTTATGGGATCAAATGTCCACGCTATCAGGTCATAACCATTTTCAAGTGCCCATTTCTTCTGGTAAAGCTTCAGCTGGTACCCTATTCCGGAATACTTCTTGTTCTCAACTATGCCCGTCATGTGCGAATAAAGATACGTTTTCCCCCTACGGTGTCCGGGGAAGCTGAACTGCATTCCAACCATCTCGTCACCGTCATATGCGGCTGCCACGAGACCGCCATGAAAACGCATAGCATTGATTGTATCCTTGAATGCGGCAGCGAGGTTTGGCATTCCCCAGGCCGAAGAGATCACAGGCAAAATTTTCTTGATCTCGTCCGGATCACTGATCTTACCGATTGTAAGCACTATTCGGGATATAACAGAGAGATAAATTATTATGCTGATTTGTAAATCATCAGTTAAACTGTGGCCTTGAGCTCATCATGTTGAATTTCCGCTTCTCTTTAGATGGGAATTCACCCAGATCAAGTTTCCGGAAGTTCAAGTAGATGCTTTGCAAGCTCGCCAGGTTTTGTGACCATTGGATAATGACCGGTTTCCATTGTGCGGTATGGTCCTTCGAGCTTCCCCCATTTTCCCTGAATTATTTCATCCACTGGATCGCCACTTAAAGTGCAGAAAATGTAAGCTGTTCTGATAAGATTTGGCGATCGATTAAGCTTAATAGAATCTGTTGCAAGCTTAACCGGCCAGGGTGTGCATTTGTCGAGCATCCATCTCCTGCTCTTGCCTATGACGTCCTTTCCAATATTGTTTAGAATTGTTTCTGAGAAAGCGACAGTGAATGATCCTTTAGGAATTGGCCCAAATTCTGCTTCAAGATCAAATGACCCCTGCGGTTCAGTTGTATTATCCGGCCTGAAGCTATCCAGGTACACAACCTGTCTAATCTTTTCCGGTATCCTGTCTGCAACAGCAGCGGCAACCTTTCCGGCGAAGCTGTGCCCAACGAGCACAATCTTATCCAAGTCGTTAAATCTCACCACATTCAGCACATCCTGGATTGCTGTTTCCATTCCTATATCAGGCGATGCCAGGTGAACCCGTTCTCCCATTCCTGTAAGCGTAATCGGGAAAACTTTGTGACCTTTCTCTGCTATGAAGGGTTTCACATCCCGCCAGATCCAGCCTCCAAGCCATGCTCCGGGTATTAGCACATAATTTAACATACAGTGCCCAAGCCCCTTGGGGTATTTAATTCACTCTTTTTGACTGGCCTGGACCGGAATATACAGATTTCCCAGAATTTCGGCGAGCGTCTCGCCAAATTTTAAATAGAATTGTATGATTAAAAAGGATGACAGCTAAACTTTCCTACAATCTTGTCAAATTGCCCCTTATAGCACCATTTACAACCAGCTTCGGCACACAGCTCAACAGGGTAGCTTATGTTTTTACTCTTGAAAACGAAGGAATTACAGCTTACTCTGAATCGACGACCGATATTGACCCTTTCTACAGCTATGAAGACAATGTAACTGCAATGCACCTGATAAGGGACTACTTCTCGAAGGAGATATCTGACCTGCCAACGCCAGCTGCATTCATGGAACGCGTGGAACACATAAAAGGACATAACATGGCCAAGGCTGCCATTGAGATGCTCCTATGGGATTACCATTCCAAGTCAAGCGGTATTTCGCTGCATAAGTATCTCGGCAAGTCCAAGGGCTATGCCGATGTCGGAATCTCGATTGGAATGATTGAAGATGATAAACTTGTTCCAACAATAATGAATGCGGTGAACAAAGGATACAAACGTATAAAGCTGAAAATATCAAGAGGCAATGAAGCAAGAATACTTTCGGCGGCAAGACTCTCCTTCCCGGATATCGTGTTGAGCGCTGATGCTAACTGTGATTACAGGCTTGAAGATCTTGAACTGCTAAAGTCGCTCGACCAGTACAATCTTGCTTACCTGGAGCAGCCGCTGGGGCATGATGACATCGTGGATCATGCGTCGCTGCGCCAGTCTGTGTCAACCCCACTGTGCCTGGATGAGGCTATAACCTCCCCGGATCTTGCGAGAGAAGCTTTCCAGATTGACGCTGTTGATATCGTGAACATAAAGCCAGGCAGGGTAGGGGGTCTGCTTAATTCGCTTAAGATCGCAGAGATAGTCCATAATTATGGCGGACACTGCTGGGTAGGTGGTATGCTTGAAACAGGTGTTGGAAGAGCATTCAACATAGCTCTCGCTTCCAACCAGTTGGTGGACATGCCTGGTGATACTTCGCCAAATGAGAAGTATTTTTCCAAGGACATAGTCAGGAACATATTCAAGATGGAGAAGGGCACAATTTCACCGTTTGAGTCCCCGGGAATAGGGGTAATCTTAGATACGGAATATCTTGCCATGATGAGCACAGCTAAGGGAGAGATACCGATCTGATATGCCTCAGGACCTGATGTCCGGGTTTTTGGCATTCCTGGAGAGAGAAAGAAGTTCAATCCTGAATGACTTGAGGACGCTCGTTGAAAGCGAATCACCTTCTACCAGTGAGACTCATTTATCAAAAACCGCCGATATCCTGAAGGAAATGATTACTCGGATAACAGATGCGTCACCTGACGTTGAAATCAGGAATGGAAAACAAATCCTTTCTGTTAAATATGGAAACGGTCTCGAAAGAAATATTCTCATTCTCTGCCATTATGACACTGTCTGGCCAGAAGGCACACTTTCAAGATTGCCATTCCAGATCAAAGGAGATATATGCACCGGTCCGGGAGTTTTTGATATGAAGTCAGGAATACTGATTTCATTGTATGCCATGAAGTTTCTTCGCGCATTCCCATTGAAGCGCTCTGTTACTATCCTTATAACGCCTGACGAAGAGGTGGGAAGCGAAGCGTCAAAAGATCTGATTCTGAGTTTTGCAAAAAAATCCGATGCTGTTCTTGTGCTCGAATCCTCAGAAAAGGGCATGCTAAAGGTTGGAAGGAAAGGCGTTGGAACATTCAGCGTCCAGGCGCTAGGAAAAGCTTCACATGCCGGACTTAACCCTGAGGCTGGAATTAATGCGATCAGCGAAATATCCAGACTTGTACAGGATGTGGAGAAGTTTGCTGACTTGGAACGTGGGACCACTGTAAATGTCGGTATTATCAGAGGCGGTACCAGGACCAACGTAGTACCGGAAAACGCGGAAATAGAGATCGATGTACGTGTGAAAACTGAGCAGGAGTCAAAGCGGATCGAGAGTGCCTTTCATGATCTTAAGCCACACGACAAAAGGATACGCCTTGCTGTAACCGGCGGAATAGAGAGACCCCCTATGGAAAGAAACCAGAGAAACGACGATCTATTCAGAAAAGTCCATGAGATAGGAAGAAAGATCGGAATGGATCTGGAGGCTTGCGAAGTTGGAGGTGCTAGCGATGGCAACTTTGTCTCAGCCGAAGGGATACCGGTAATTGACGGTATGGGAGCAGTCGGTGAAGGGGCTCATTCTCTGTCTGAGAAAATTGAGATATCTTCTACATTGAATCGCATATTACTGGTTGCAGCAACACTTCTTTACATATAGTGGACAAGGTTTTTTAATTATCACTAATTCAGTACCTATGGGAAAAAGGCAATCTTTGTGC
>JAJZOM010000142.1 GCA_021811505.1 Thermoplasmata archaeon
TGAGAAAATGAGATTGGAGAGCGGCAGTTCGTTCATGACCACATACAGGTACAGCAGCAACCCACGTTATATCAGAAAATATCTCGGTCTGAAGCAGGTATCAGCAATTATTTCGAGTTTCAGGCGAGAGGATCTCAGTTGATTCCGTTTTCTTCCATGTATGAATAGTCTGGAAGATCTTCTATATTGAGGTCAGGGTGCTGTAACTGCCATTCATCGAGTGCCATCTTACCAACATTCCTGACATGGTCGAAGCCCGTTTTACCGCATTTAATGCAGGTGAACCGGAGCTCATCAAAAAAGTGAGGCTTTAGCAGGTCTCCTGCCTTGAATATATGGTCAAATTCAGTACCACAATACCTGCATTTTACCCTCACAATGTGTACCTTCTTTTCCGTACCGAAGAATTAAAGTAAAACATATATCCCTTGCGTTGCGCCTCTTATCATTTTTTAGAAATACCAGGTGCAGCAGGAGCATAATTGTGTGTATCTAAAGGGCATATCAACGGCATCTCTTTGCTCCCAGATTCAGATAATGTGAAGTGTGAAAAGTAGTACGACCACGATGACGATGATCGGAAGCACTAGAACCATCCATGTCGCTAAATGCCCAAAGTTGAGCGTATAGCCATAACCGAATCTTTTGGGAACTAGTAAAGATCTGTCATCCCTGTTCATATAGAACACGCCAGCTTTCCAATTTGTGTCATCATTTCGTGCAGTTGCTGCATCCTTTTTTTCTATCGCTCCAGGATAAAGCTTCCATCCTGTCTGTCCGGTTCTCGCGGCAACGATAAGCACTATAGGTATAATAAGCAGAGTGGGTAAAACAGCAAGTGAAACATACCCCTGCGGAATAAGACCCCAAGTGGTAGCTGAAGTAAGAAAAAGGGTCAATTGAATCGGAAGCGAAATTGCCAGGATCATGCTCGAATTGATCCTATTGAAAGCTGAGTTCTGCAGCGCCGTCTTTACCGGGCTGGACGGGTTCTGGAATGGCCTTGAATGAAGAATGGCAATTGCTATTAACTCCATAAGTGCTGTAATTGGTATCCCGGCAAATAGGAGAATCGAAAAAACGGATAAAAGTGACTTGGTAGCATACTCATTCGGAACCCCGTTAAGCCCGAAGTGTGTCGGAAATGTATCTGGTATGTTGTTGTAGTAGAGAATTCCTGCTAATATGTAAAGAAACATGAAAATCCATGGAACAATCAGGAAAAGGTACCTGAACGATCCCTCTTCGTTTGGAATGAAGGCCGCCGCAGTTTCGCGAACGACTGTGCTTGATGGTTCTCCCCGTATTGCAAGGACATGATAATGAAATGCCAAGTAGACAATAAACAGCCCTGCCAGTTGAATGAGTGGAGCAATGATAATAACTATGGATTCCGAAAGGTCCCTTTCGAGCAGTATTGCGAGAATCAGCACTGCAGAGAACAATATTGAAACCAAAGCAAACCCAATTCTGCACTTTCGAAGCGGCAGGCTGTCTGGCTCCCTGTAAATCCTTGCCCCGAACTGTATGTATGGAGGCGCAAGAAATGGTATCACCGCATAAGATATCCCAATCAGGATAAGTATCGGCACAATAATTTCAGCTGAAAAAGTCGGAATCATTTGTTTTCATCTCTCCCAGGTATGCTTTCAACTATATCCGTGATTGCTGAAAGAAGAGTGCCTTTTAGTATTCCCTTTGAAATTGCTTCCTCAATAAGAGCCTTCTGCCTGTTAATCCAGGCTGCATCCGGCCTTTCTAGAGTTGTTTGCGCGATCTTTCGCACCTCCACCCTCTTCCTTCTATCCATTGCAAGTATACCCTCCCTGATTAGTATCTCGTATGCCTTATTTATTGTGTGATAGTTTACGCCAAGTAGAGCTGAGAGCCTTCTAGATGATGGAAGCCTAGTACCGGTCCTGAGGTCACCTGCAGCTATTAAGCTGATGATGTTTTCCACGATCTGAAGATATATCGGCTTCTCTATCGAAAAGTCAACTGTTATCAGAAAACCAGGCTTACCATCCAAATTGGTCAAGATCTTATCTTCCTTTCCCATTTCCTTTCTTTAATAGAATTACTGGCGCCGTTATCACAGGCTTACTCGTCCGTACCATCTTTTTGTATTGAAGTGTAAATGTCATGCAAGCATCGTCTCGTTTGACATTCTCCTTATTACAACCATGAGAAGCAAGATCAGGATAACAAAGAGAGATAATGAGAACAATCCGGCGACAAGAATGATGGCTGATGGCTTAATTATCCTGATGACCACAACAAGAAAAACAACTGCCGGTATTATTCCAATGATTGAACCTATTCCACCCGGTGCATTCACACCCGGGTAAACTTTTGACATTGCTGTCCAGGAAAGCATTGCGAGTATCGAAAGTAGAGCCGATATATATGAAACCGGGATCGAGAAAACCCCAAAAAACTCGAACATCTTTACCAATAAAGATGGGGCGATAAAATGTACCAGAATAAAGATGCCAGAGATATCTATCGCAAGTATCAGGGAGACAACTGCAACAGTAACCAGAGAGAAAGAGAGGAATATATCACTGATTTTTATTTTTCCAGTAGCTATAAGGTATTCGTATACCCCGTTTGATCTGTCTGTGGAGAAAAGGTAAGCTACCCCTATGCCGCCCAAGCTCGCAGCAATTGGCACAAATGATGGGATTATTTCAAGAACCAATGAAGAACCAGCGCCGGAATTAACTATGGATTTCAAGGAGAATAATAAAATCCCAGATAGAATGAGTGGAAAAATAATACCAATTAAAAGATAAAGAAGCCCATAAACAGTTTTGAACGCCCTGGATATGTTGAAACTTGCAAGTATCTTCATCCCGTTGGGGCTATCACCCGTCATACTTTTGAATACCTCCCTATTTTAGCAACGCAATAATTAAGCGTCATTGAAGAATTTCTCCAGGGGATTGCTCATTTCCTTTACTTCATAAATCATCGCACCAGCAGATGTTAGTTTACTTATCAGTTCCGCAGCCTCATTCGGTGAGCCTAGCTCGAAAACAAAATATTTTCCATCTATCTTATAGTTTGTAGCAGCTTTTTCTATCCCTTTTCCTCTTATGCCAATTGTGTAACTGTCTGTCTTCAGGCCCTCAATTTCACCACTATAAATGAGATTCCCGTTATTCAGGGCAATTACTTCCATTCCAAGTTCCATCGCTTCGTAGAGGTTGTGCGATGAGTATAGCACAATCTTATCCTTCGATTGCACTCGTATAAGATCTCTTATTTCTGCGGAGACCTGCGGATCTAGATTTGCTGTTGGCTCGTCAAGTATCATTAGAGACTTATTGCCCATCAGAGATTTTGCAAGCGAGACACGTTTTCTCTGCCCCTGGCTGAGGCTCTGCACGTTTTTATCTAGGAGCTCACTAAGGTCGAACCTGCTTATGATGCTGTTAATCTCTTCGGACGAGATTCCTTCGACCCTGCCAAAGAAGTTCATCGTATCTCTTACAGTCAGTCCAGCAGGAATAGAATTTCTGTGACTAAGGTATGCAATTTCAACTTTTGCTTCTGACCTGGAAAAGCCATCGAATTCGATAGAACCGGAGAAGATCCTAAGCATTCCTGTCATTGCCCTGAATAGAGTTGTCTTGCCGGCTCCATTTTTACCAAGCACCACATAGATTCCAGGCCTATCTATCTGGAAGTTCAAATGATGCAGCACTTCGACTTTACCATATCCGGTTGAAAAATCGCTTAATTCTATTTTCATATAGATCCCGAATGGGTTTTTGGTACAAGAGATCCTAATCCACTCTGTCAGAATCCTCGACGTGAAACCTCTGTCGCTTTCTGCAGTTTGGGCACTTCACTGAAAAGTCATGAGCGCCATACCTCATAACTATGCCTAGTTTTGATATGCTGACAAACTGGTTATAGTCAAAATCAAATTCATGCTCGCAATTGGGACATTTTAGATGGTACATTGTCAATTTGAGCTCACCTTAATTTCCATTTTTTCTGAACGAGATTTTACCTGCTCGTTTTCATGTTGGTCTGTGGAGTTATTACCCATGTTCTATTGTATATAACACAGATATATATGCTTCTGCCTCAGACAACTTTCTGCATGTTTGATTTTATTTCTTCCTGTGCGTGCCCCTGATATATAACGCACAATTAACGAAATTTACGCGATATTGCCTGGCCAAGCCCTTTTACTCAATTTTGTTTTGTATAGATATGCCCCTATTAAACTAACAAAGAAAACTGTCTCTTGAATTGAAGTAGCAACGATGAATGCTGTATCATGTACGGAAAGAGCATTATAGATTAGGTAACCGCCGAGAATAACACCCAGAAGGGAGAAAAGTAACATCCAGTTCACGACCTTTGCCTGATTCATGGAGACATTATCCTATTGAGAGATAAAATGTGTTCGCGTCATTTATTCTTCCTTTGCAATAGATCGTTCTTTCGAATTGATCAAATAAGTTATGGATAGTCTAAAAAGTGATTAAAGTTAGTTAAAATGTGATGTCTCATTAGATCGATCCTACTTCATTGATAGATCAGCGGCAACGATAAGAGGGTCCCAGACAGGTCCAAACGGTGGGCTGTACCCCAGATCAGAGAAGAAGAATGCCTCGGCTGTAAGCTTCGCCTGTATGGCGGCAGCCACTGCATTGATCCGCCATGCTGCCCCATCCTTGGACACAATCTGTGAGCCAAGGATCCCACCCGTCCCATTTTCAGTAACCATGTTTACGAACACGGGCTGTTTTCCTGGATAGTAACCTGCTTTGCTCATTGCTTTTACAAAAATAGTCTTCGCGTCTAGCCCATCCTTCCTTGCCTGTTCTTCAGTCAGTCCTGTGAATCCGATTTCATAGTCAAATATTTTGACCAAGGTGGTTCCTGCGGATCCGGGAAAGACCATTTTGCCACCCGCCGCATTGGATCCAGCA
>JAJZOM010000257.1 GCA_021811505.1 Thermoplasmata archaeon
GACAATGCATGGAAGCGGGATAAATCAACATTTGTTCATCATCTTATTTTTACTTCTGATTCGATTCTGATCTTTGATCTTTTTGATAAGAAGGATGTGAAAAAAGAGATCAGATCTTTTCTTATGTCGGATCCAATGACATTGATCCCGGGACCAACACAAAGTTATGCCATGATGGTTGAATCTAAAAAAGCTTACAGAGAAATCATAGACCAGGCCATCTATAGCGGTAACAGGATAGAGAAGGAAATTGACTCAGAAATTGCCAGACAACCTCCAGAATATAAGAAGGTTGATTACTCTGGAATCTCTGAAATCACCTTAAAACAGGGAAAACATCTTCATCTGCCAAAACTGATTATAATATCTACAGAGGGCAAGATAGAGTACAACCTTATGCACAATAATTATGAGAAAAAAGCATATATCGATGAACAAACTTTCAACAGATACAAGGATCTGATTACAGAGGTCCTCGGGGAAAAGGCGACCATAGAGGGTTGATTGATCCTATTTTTTTACTCCATGCATAACGCCTTTCGTTGCTGAGTATGGTCTCTCCCGGTGATCCTTTTCTCGTGATCCTGAGACACTAATTCATGACAGCAGTGACATTTCCGGTTTTTGCAGGTTACTGAATCGGGTGTAAAATCTTCTCGCCTCATTTCCATGGTCGACCAGGTGGTCCCGTAATGTAGATCAAGACTGCAATAATCCAGAAGAAAAACTCCTATTATTAAGGACTGGCCACCTAGCGTGATAAACACAAGAATTACCGCCTGCCTGAATTCCATAATCGGGTTCCACTGTAAGATAAATCACCTTGCCTTAAATTTATCGTACTTAGAATATATAGGTCTATAGTAACTGGCTCAATAATGAATTCTCGGGGTGTTCAGTCTCTCTTGAGTGGATCTGGATCAGCCCTGAGATTCGCCATGGATGGGTAAAATGGATAGACAGAAAAACGTAATCAGGGAATAAATAGTCCTGTAGTTAGGATTGATCTTGGGAAGAGGGAAAGCATTGCAACATATCTGGTACCCGATGGAGACATAAAAGAAGAGTTCAGATTCTCCATGAACAGGATGGGTGCGGAGGGGATCATTGATGCCCCTGAAGAGGTACCGTTGAAATCGGTAGTGACCTTAAGATTCGGTAATGGGTTCTCGCAAAACCGGCCGGACTGTGTGGAATGAATGTGAAAGTTAAGAAAAAGTGAGTCCCAAGATACTTTACCTGAGAGGAGTGTGTCAGACATGCCAGAACTTCCTTTACCGGGAAGATCTCACTATTGTTCATCGTCTTCATGGATCTTTGTTCAATGGACCTTTGCATTTATGCAGGAATACTCACGATGAAAGATGATTTCAGAACGTATAAACATCACGATGAAAAATCAACTCTCACCGTTAATAATGTCGAAACTGGTATTAACATGAAAAATAAGTAGTTTGACTGTACAAACCTTTGAAAGATAAAAAAACTGCCCTATATGAAGAATCTGCTATTATTTCGACGAATGTCGCGTTTTTACAATGATCGCTACTGCCAATATGAGGGTGGCAGTGATTCCGACGACAATAGCGAGATAAAGATCGACTGGTCCGTCGTAACCGGAATTGCTCTTCACGAAAACGCTTGAGTTAATCTGGGATAGATTGAATGAAGAGTTTCCATATCTTCTGTAAGGAAGGGAGTGATAACTCATCTGTGGAAGGACAGGATACAACGATGACACGTTTGAATATCCGTTGCCTGCCGACGACGTAATTGACGTTAATCCAGGTATCTGTAAACTGGCCCCGAAGTTGAATAGTTCAGGTGATCTGGTCTGGTTAAAATAAAAGAAATCAAGAGGAATATTCGAGTCCAGGACAAACTGATTCAGCGCCGGTATATTCCAGTTGTAGTCTATGAAAGCAAGCATTGATGCATGGTTGAGCAACGTTCCGGAAACATAATTCTCCTTTGCAAAAGGAGAAACCACAATGAATGGAACCCTGAAACCCAGCAGATGTCCGTCGACGTGTGGAGGTGGAACGTGATCATAATAGCCACCACCCTCATCATATGTTATGAAAATAGCCGAAGAGTTCCACACCGGACTCCGCATTAGCATGTTTATGACGGAAAGCAACCAGATCTCCCCAGTGAGAACGTTATCGGATGGATGCTGGCTGAAACCTGATGCTCCTCCGCCAAGATCTGAAAGCCATGTAACCGATGGAAGCGTTCCAGACTGCACCTGAGATGTAAAATTGGCCCAGCTCTGGATGTTTGCGCTGTATTTGCTCATGCCCTGGATTGAATTGAGTGGATATGACGTTGGAGAAGGGTGGAGAAAATAATAGGCCCATGAAACGTTATAATTTGAGAGTTCGTTGAATATTGTCTGGCTCGCCGGAACGTATGGAGGTGGACCAGAGTCCTGTTTTACCGGCGTGAACCCGGCAAGACTGTATAACCTGTTGGGAAGAGTTTCACTCAATTCACTGGAGAAGTAATAGTCACCAATGGCAAATTGCTGGGCAATGTCCCATTCTGGACCCATCTGGGAAGCGGTAAAATAAGACAAGGACTGTTGCCCAGAGCCGTTCACAAAGTTATTCATCAGTCCGTTGTTCCAGTCTGTGTGGTATGCCCCGTAACCTTCGGTTGGATCTGGCGTTGCAAAGGTTCCCGGTGCAACCGGCGAGAGACCGGAAGGTAAATGGTTAAGATCGAGAAGATCGTTTGGAACGCTGAGATTCATTGTCCTTGAGCTTATGTTTGACGAATATGGATATTTTCCGAATATGTTGTCAA
Source organism: Thermoplasmata archaeon (assembly GCA_021811505.1). Next base: position 2,809 of record JAJZOM010000257.1, read on the forward strand.
AGCTGTGGTTTTCCATCATTATTGTAATAAGATGCTTTATTGGTGTTCTTGTTGTGTGGCCAGGGCCAGATCCTCCGTCAGCAGCAGAGACCACAGATGGTACCAAGAGAAGTGCAATGATTAACATGGAAATGGTTTTCAAGATGAACCGGGAAGGCTTTTTCACCACTTCACCTCCTCCTTAATTAATGCAGTGTGATGGAACGCCATATCAGGAACACGTGACAGTTCCTCCGATATTTCTGTTTTATCATTATTCAGTGTTGCACCTATGGCTCCGTCAGGATTCTTGAAGCAGGAATTCCGCTTATTCACGTTCTTAAGGGTCGTTCTGTTCCCCGAGGTATTATCGATTCTCCCTGCACATTTCCCTGACATTACAATCTGTTGACATGTGATAATAATGTTGTTCATGCATCAATCACCTCTAAACTATGTTAGGCTTCTGTAACATCTTTCAAGCATATACTGCTAACATCCTTTTCAGGGTAATACTTCGAGAATTCCTGAAGTATGGCTCTTTCAGCGGCATCAATCGGAACCAGGGTCCTTATTTCCGCGGCAACGCCTGGATCAGGGTTCTCAATCCTTCTCCTGTTAAGCCATACTGCCCTCAGGCTTGCACTTTGAGCACCTAGAATATCGTGCTTCCATGAGTCTCCAACCACCACTGCATCATCGTGCCCGACGCCAGCATGACCAAGCGCCAGCAAAAAGATCCTCGGATCCGGCTTGAATATCTTAATGTCATACGCTGCAATTACAAAATCTAAGTATTTCCCTATTCCCATCTTTTCGATCTTCCTGTACTGTAGATCTCCCACATGATTGGTTATTATCCCAATCATGTGATCCTTTTTCAAACGGTTGAGGAGTCCTTTAACTCCCCGGAAAGCTCTTCCATAGTGAATGTGCAGATAGTTGAAGCGTTCGTACATTGCATGCACATCATCTTCACTTGCTTGCACTCCTATTTCTGAAAGGAATTCTCTCATCCTCTCCGGGCCGATCTGATCAATGTTCAATTCCCCATTCATATATCTTTCCCTAATGTTGCTTTCCAGTGTGTAATATTTCTTGAAGAGGTCATCCAGAGCGATCCCAGAAAGAGATTGGTTCTCGGACTTCAACGTTGAAAGCGCTTTTTTTACAGCCCCAACATCGTCATAAAGTGTGTTATCCAGATCAAAAATAATTAGCCTGGAAATTTTACTCACCTACGATAACAAAAGGAACCAGCATCTCATCAGCACTAAGCCCTCCATGCCTTCCCTTGAAATCAGTCGTACCTCCCTCATCAAGTGTCTTGGGGTAGAAATATGAGCACGAGTCAAGAGGGACTGCTATATAGTCAAATGACGTTTTGTTCAGGCATTCAGAGGATCCAAGGAGTTCTCTCATATTTTGTCCGTTGCTATTAAAAATCTTCAGGTTTGGGAAACTCGAATTTACGAGATTTACCAGGTTGTCTGCGCCAGACATAAAAAGAGATCGAGTTGATCCAAAGGGTGGCATGTTTATTGCCCTTGCAAATTCCGCACTATCACCGAGCCTCACATGCCTGCCAGCCTCAACATGACCATGATCCGCGGTTATGATGGTGGCAAACCTTGACTTTTCTGTCGAGGCAATCTCCTTTACTGCGGAGAATATATGCCTGGCTGTTGCAAGAGTTACCTCGGAGCCTGGCCCGTATACATGCGACATCTTGTCCACATATGGTATATACAGGTAAACATAATCGTAATCCTGTGCGAGAACTCTTCTATAGATATCTAGGGCATCCCAGATAGCGTAGAAGTAGAAGTGGTTCCCGCCGCTGCTGCGTGTTATAGTTGACAGTTCAGAATTGGAAGTGTATTTTGGAGAAATCACAGCACATTTCTTTCCTTCTCTTTCAGCCTGGGTTATAATGTCATCGACTCCAAAAGCTTGCCTCATTGAAGACACGCCCTTCAGGGAGTCTCTTTCGTTTGAATAAACTGGTGTATACTGGAAATTATTTACGATGGTACCAAATTGCTTCAGGAAAGTTGTTCCACCAAGGACTCCGTGCTCACCGGGAAGCTGGCCACTCATCAACGTTGTTAATACGGTTGTGG
>JAJZOM010000248.1 GCA_021811505.1 Thermoplasmata archaeon
ACCTTGAATGGCCGCACAATCGTAAGCAGTATTCCTGCAAACTGGTTTGCAAGAACCGTCTGGGAAGCAAGACCTATGATTACTGTTATTAATGATCCCCCAAGAATTATTGAAGAAACATTTATCCCAAGAGTACCGAGTACAGAAACCCCCAAGATAAAATATCCAAAAATACTTGCCAGAAAAAGTATGGGATGTATTTCTGAAGCGCTGACAAATTTTTGCAGGTAGCGCCTGAGAAAACTCAGTATAATCCGGATTATCAGGTACAGTATTATCGCAACGAAAGTGGCGTTGACGAATTTTGAAAACTGGACAGGAATTATCGGGAACACGGAAGTGAGAAGATATACTATAATGAGCACTGATACCAGTAGCGTAATCATTCCTGCTACGGCCCTGAAAATCTTATTGCTCTTCTCATTTCGCATTATGTACTTTATGTTTTATCGTTAGTAAATTTTTTGCAAATCAAGGCGATTTACAACAAAGTCTCTTATTCCGGAAACCGATTATCAGTAGGCAACAAAGACTCTACGATGTCTTCCCCGGAAGTTACCGTGAATTTCTGATTACGAGATTTAAATCAAAGAAAGCGAGATTATGGAGATAACAAAGAAAAGGTCAGTAAAGGGTCTTTGAATTCGCCTATTACCATTGACCTCATTTTCAGAGAATCTTGGGAGAAATACTCAATTGCGAGTGTGTTTCAGAGAAGATTATATCCGTGAACCTCATATAACTAATATTGGACGCTATGGAACCGCTTCTGCGCGGGGAGACCGACATACTGAACCCCTCGGACTATAATTACACAGTGAGTTTCATAGGCACAACTATGGCGGTTGATTCCAGATTCTATGATTCCGTGACCAGCATAAACCTGATCGCAGAAGAACTGGGCAGGGACTTCGAGATTGTCGTTTCTCATCCCCCACCTGACGAAGCTTCCAGGGAACTCCTCAGGAAACTCAGGAAGGATTACCATAGCATTATGTTCATCGAACACGACCTGACCGGATTTGGTCAGGGAAAACGTATTTCGTTCCAGGGTTCTTCAGGAAAATTCATTGTCCCTTTCTGTACCTCAATTATTTATCCTATCAGTTATGCTGATATCCTACATAATTTTCTTCAGTTTAAGCTTAAAAGGCTGTATTATTCCGAGCTCCCGCTGGTGAGCCGTGAAATCGTGCAAGAGGTGGGTGGATGGCGGGATCTTCTCAACGGAGAGGACATAGACCTTTACTCCAGGATTTCCACAAACTATGGTTTATTTGCCTGTCCCACAAATCTACTTGGCAGGGACGATCTGACACGGAGAAAAATACTCAGTATACGGGAAAGCGCTGAGGGAACTGAAAACAGTGTAAGGGAAAGATACCGCCTACTGAGAGATTTAATCATATCCTGTAATCACACATTTTCCGACATAATGGAACTCGCCAGGATACAGGGATCACCTGAAAGCAAATCCGGTTTGTGGCTCTTATTCCTTTCATTTCTCGGATCAAGATTTTCAAAAATAAAGCCCATCAGTTTCAGCAGAAATAATTTTGTTATATTGATGGAATCTGTCCTGGAATCCTTAGTACTGAGGGAGTACCTGAAGCTTACAGGGATGAGCGGCAACGTGATTCTGCAAATAGATGAGCCATACATCCGGTTTTTAACATCAAAAAGTACCATGTTCCAGGAGATGAAAGATTCGCTGGCCTATTTCCTCAAGGACCAGAATTGATCCAGTCTACGTTAATTGTGTATATTATACGCTATTCTACGAGTTCTGTATGATAAATATAAAATATTCGGGCCGTCTATCTCGTTCCGCCATATGTCCGCAATAAGCATGCGTGTTGTGATTGTCTTTATTATCATTATCATGACTGCTTCGTATCATCCTATTCATGGAAATCTCCCGCATGGGGCTAATTCACAGCATAGTGAGTCTTTACGCGGTTTCTACAGTGTTTCTCCTTTAATATCAGGGCAGGGGATCATCCAGAGCAGCACTCAGTCCTTTTATTACGTAACATCCAACGTAACTGTTCCCTCTGGTTCGGAAATTGTGCTGCGGAACGAGAATATCGTGATTCAGAGTCTTAATCTGACAACAATACATTTTAACGTAAGCGGCACCCTCAAGATTGAAAATTCAACCATGTCAGTATCAGGGGCCGATTACTCTGTTTCCAGGACAGCAGATATATTCTCACACAGCGGGTCTAGCATTATAATCGAAAACTCTACGCTTGACTTTCCAGGAGTGCTAAATTTCCAGAACTCTACTGTTAACATTGTGAATTCCACCCTGAATTCAACATCGACTTCTCCTACATCCCCATTCTATCAATCCCTGTTACTTACAGCAAACAATTCATACCTGAATATCTACAACAGCACCATATCCGGAGTTTATAACCAGAAACATACCTCCGAGTACGTCGGCGGTTCATTCTTCTGCAATTCGCCACAATTCAGCAAGAATGAGGTGATACCCATGTCCATTCTCGGATCAGAACCCGGAAATCCCGTCATTAACAGAATAGCAGTATCAATAAACTACAGTGCCGGTGGCAACGAGAACTGGGATTTTCTCTGGATTTATCTGAAAAACAGCCTCATTGAAAACTACTCATTGCCTTATACGAACTCCTCAAGTTACGTTGAATTGAACTTCACCATAACGGGTAGCAATCTGGAGCACAGGCTTAACTGGTTCAGTAACTCATCAAACTTCAGCCTTGTTTTACACAATGGTTATCCAAATGCAACATACCTGAACAATCTCACGGAATATCTCTACTCAAACGATACAGTCAGCCTTTACGGGCAAAATCTTTACAATATTATGCTTAATAATAGCACACTTGCATCGTACCATTCCTCCTATGGGTTAAATTATCCTAATTTATTCGATGGCCCCGGTGAATTAAATCCCTTCAAACACTCCATTGTTGCACGTAACAGCTCGCTGTATCTGGTGGACTCGACAATCTGCAACCAGACCGATTATTCAAGCCCATTTTTTGTTTTGAGCAATTCAACAGTATTTCTTTATAAGGTGGTGAGATTCAATTTCATAAGCGGTGGAATCGCTGTATCCAATGTTCTTTATAACCTGACTTGCCAGGACAGCGTTAACCAGAATAATCTACAAACACGTCAGGACTTGATAAAAAGGATCCTTGCCAACGACATAAAATATGGTTTTAACAGCAACAACCAGAATATGGAGATTCTGCTCTATGACTATTTCAATTCCACACCAACTCCCGAATATAGCGGGGATTATGCACTCAACGCCGGAAATAGCCTGAATTATCTATCCATAACTCCTTTCCCGTTTCTGAGTACAAATCAGATGAACCTTTCGTATCAGCTAAAAGTGCCTTCTGCCGGAATATCGATATCCAGGTTGAAACTCACAGAAAGCGCTCTATCGTACTTGATTGTGAATTATTCCGGAAATTCGATTCCTATATCTGAATCAAATCTTTCAGTTACGCTGTCGAATTCTACCTCTTCCAAGATTATAGGCACCTTCTCACTGTCTAATTTATCGGGGACAAGGATGATGAACCTGACATTTACACTTCCGGCCGACTTCTCTCCGGGCAATTACCGGATTACTGCCGCATTGGCCACAAATGAAATGGTAGCACTGAACAATTCCGGGGCTAACCAGCAACCCGCTTACGTATATCCGGAATCTGTCGTGAATTCAACCCCGATGAAGTACGTATCATTTACTGAAACCGGACTGAGTAACGAACTTGTATGGGGTATCTCAGTTAACGGTACCTCGCTTTACACCAATTCAAGCAGCCTGGGTTTTTATCTTATCCGATCTGCCAATGTAACCGTGATCGCACCTCCGGGCTACTCTGACAACAGAGGCATAGTTCTGGTTAATGTGACTTCATCCGATGAGAATTATACAGTCAAATTTACGAAGGAAACAGCCGAACTCACGGTATACAACCAGGGTCTGAGGGCAGGGACGATCTGGTATCTCACTATCGATGGAATCAAACATAAGATTGATACCGCTTCATACACAGTGATCCTGTCGCCTGCAGCATATAATTATGAAATAATGGACACGGGAAACTACCGCGTTGTGAACGGAACCGGAATAGTTAATATTTCAACGGGAAACTCGAATTTAACGGTGAAATCACTTGAGATAACTGGCACGATAACCGGAATCATCAACTTTTTGTCTCAGGGGAAAGATTCCTATTTATTCCTGCTGGCGGTAGTCCTGTTCTTTGTTTCATTTTTATGGTGGAGAAAGCATAGCTGGCATATCTGTGCTGACTGCAATAACACCCGGAAGTACAGAAGTGACCTATGCCAGGTTTGCAGGGAAACAGATGAAGTTGATTTGAACGTTTAACACTGAAGAAATCCGTGCAGAACAGGAAGACCCTGTTTATGCCAACAAATTCTAGGTGTTTAACGCATGATGATGTGTCATGCAATAATCATCACGATCTGCGCTGCAACCGAACTTTTGATTTGTCTTGCGGAGGCTAATATTTAATTATGGGGGTCTCGCTATTGGGATCATGATAGTTGCTGATGTTACCTTCTACCCGATCGGCGAAGGTGTTTCTGCTGGTAAGGCAATAAAGGATGCAATTGCAAAGCTGAAAGAATCCGGATTGAGGTGTTATCCAAACAGCATGGCAACAGTGATTGAAGCGAAGAATTTGCCTTCCTTATTCTCCGCAATATCAAACGCTGAAAACTTCCTGATCTCTCAAGGGTTCAAACGTGTGGAAACCATAATCAAGATAGACCACAGAATTGACATTGAAAACACCGTGGAAAGAAAATTAAGAGTTATTGGAGAGATTTCCTGAACTATCCGGAGAGTTGGCATGAAAAA
>JAJZOM010000058.1 GCA_021811505.1 Thermoplasmata archaeon
ATGGGCTTTTTTCTCTGCTTATCACTTTTCATAATCTTCAATCATTCACTCTTTCCTGAATGCGAGCCTATGACCCGAATAACATGTCATGCAGTAGATGTTCATTATTTTTTCCAGAGACTTTTGAATGGACTCTTAATCAAGAGTTCATGCTGGATGAAATCAATGCCACCACCATTCCTTATTGCAGAATTCACAGTGAACAGCACATTCGATTCCTTGAAATGGCAACATGTTATCAAGAGTGTGCAACATAATTCTGACGGATTATATGCCTTCCTAATTCGGAACTTCCACTGAAAGATTACAGGAACCTAAGACTATTTTGAGGCAATTAAAGGAGCTATTACCGACTGCTTTAACTATGATTTCGCCGCAATTTCCCTGAGAGATCAATCAACAGCCAAAAATTAATATGTTGTTAGAAATTGTAGACAACAAATATTCTGAGGGATAAATAAAGTTTTTAAGTGATGATGAGGTTATCATCTAGATAGATCATGTTAAACATTTCGGATGTCCTTGATCGTTCCTCTGAAAAATGGCCCAGTAAAAATTTTCTATATTTTAATAATAGAACATTTAGTTTTGAGGCATTCAGAGAAAGAGTGCTCAGATGGGTTGCATATCTCAGAAATAGTGGTGTAAAAGCCGGGGACGTTGTCGCTGTTTTCTCGAAGAACATGCCGGAGATGCTTGAATTATGGATGGCTGTAAATCGTATAGGCGCAGTATATTCTCCATATAACTTCAACCTCAAACAGGATGAAATTAAAGCGCTTGTCCATGATTCCAGACCTGTTGTTCTTTTCACTGATACTGCTTTAAACGCTGATCCCGGAACTAGAACTTTGGAATTTGACCGTGTGAATCTTACCGACACCGACGATTTTGTCTATCAAACTGACCCGAACGATGTTTCGACTCTTCTATACACCTCAGGAACTGAATCCGCTCCAAAGGGCGTTATGAACACCCATCTAAACTGGTATTCCTCATTATTGAGTTCTATCCATGATCTGGACTGGCGTCATGATGATGTGTTTTTGCTGAGCATTACTGTTTACCATGTGGCTGGCCTATACACATTCCTGGGCTTCATGAATGTTGGAGCCTCCATAGTCCTTGAGGCTGTTCCAAATCCGGCTGAAATAGTTTCCCTGATAAATAAGTACAATGTAACATACCTTATCTTCCCGCCCACTGTATTCATAGGGCTTTCCCAGTTTGTGAAAGAGCCTTTCACTTCTGTGAAAAAGTGCATCAGCTTTGGTGCCTTCATAAGTGAAACGCAGTTCGATGCTGTTTCCAAGATTTTTCCTGGGGTTGAGTGGAGAAATTATTATGGAATGACTGAGACTACTCCAATGGGAACAACGCTTCTGCCAGATGATTTTGAAGGCAGAAAAGAATCCATAGGGAGACCTCATATCAACATCTCCCTTAAACTTGTCAAAGATGATGGAACCGAAGCCAGAAGAGGAGAAGTTGGAGAGATACTGATGAAAGGACCTACTGTTGCAAAAGGTTATTTCAACGACGAAACGAGGACAAGAGCTTCCTTTGATGGTGGATGGATCAGATCCGGAGACCTCGCATTTATGGACAGTGAGGGTTTCCTTTACTTTGTTGATAGAAAGAAGGACATAATTCGCACGGGTGGAGAGAATGTTCCATCCATAGAGGTGGAGAGAGAGCTTCTTACACACATATCCATTGGAGAAGCTGCAGTGGTAGGTGTAAAACATCCTTACTGGATGGAGGCAGTCACCGCATTTGTAACAGCGAGAAAAGATCAGAAGGTGGTACCTGATGAGGTGATTGAATATCTCAAACAAAGAATCGCAAATTACAAGATACCTAAAAAGATCATAGTTCTCCCATCCCTTCCGCATAACGCAAGCGGAAAAATACTCAAGAAGGAATTAAGAGAAGAGTATAAGGATCTATACATGAATGATCAGGTGGGGAAGTGACCGCAGAGGAGAAAACTACCGAAGGAAGGACAATAACCGAAACCGATCTTGTTATGTTCTCATATTTCACGGGAGACTGGACATATCTCCATACGGACAGGGAAATGGCGGAAAAAAGCATTTTTGGTGAACGGGTGGCCCATGGCTATCTCACACTGTCCGTTTCTCTTGGTCTTATGATCCGCTTCGGTGCAATAAATACTGATGTATTCATGGCGCTGAAATCCATAGAAACGGTCAGGTTTCTCAAACCCGTGAAAATAGGTGATACACTAACAGTATCATACTCTGCGGAAAGAAGAGAATCAAAGTCCGAATCGGTGTTGGTAACGCTTTCCGCGAAGACATTCAACCAGAGAAAGGAGTGCGTGATGGAATTCGTCACGGTGCACCTTGAAAAAAAGAGATAAAACGGTGATATAAGTTATGAAATCATACAAGCAGTTGAAAAGTGAAAAAAGGAGAGTTGCAGTGGTGGGAACAGGACAGACCAAGTTCGAGGCAAGGATTCCTGATAAGACCTATTATGAACTTGCCCTGGAAGCCTCCATGATAGCAATGAGCGATGCAGGAATTACCCTGGGAAACATAGATTCGGTAGTTTACGGGATTTATAACGATCTGTTTGAGAGACAGATAATGCCGGATACGTACGTTCATGATTACCTCGGAATGTACGGGAAACCCGGGATCAGGATCACAACTGGTGGTGCTACCGGAGGATATGCTTTCAGGTCGGGATATTCTGAAGTTGCTTCCGGTCTAGCGGACGTCACCCTGGTGATAGGTGTTGAGAAGGCCCAGGACTGTTACGACTGGGCTCAGGGAAAAACAACACCCGAAGTTATAAAGTCCATCGCCTACAGCGCTGATATGACATGGGAATTTCCTCTCGGAACGTCTGCTGCCTCCTCATACGCCATTCTTGCATCTGCACACATGAAGAAGTATGGCACCACTGAGGAACAGGCTGCCCTCGTGAGTGTAAAGAATCATGGAAATGCAATCAAAAATCCATTTGCTCAAAGTCCGATGAAAATAACTGTTGATGACGTGATGCAGTCTAGGATGATTTCCCACCCGTTCAAGATGCTTGACTGTTCCCTCTACACAGAGGGGGCATATGCACTTGTTCTGATGAGTGAGGAGAAAGCCAGAGAATCTGGAGTTAAAGATCCAGTATGGGTCATGGGTATAGGTTCGTCCAACGACAAGTCCTTCACCGGATCAAGAACTGTGAATGACAGAATGGGAAAATACGGTGACATAGCTGACCTGAGAAATCATTACGAATCCGCAGCTATGGCCTACAGAATGGCAGGTATACAGAATCCTGGAAAGTCAGTTGATGTTGCTGAACTCCATGATGCATTCAGTTTTACAGAGATTCAGGCTTATGAGGCTATGGGATTCTGTGAAAGAGGCATGGGAGGGAGATTTATAGAGGATGGGGTTCCAATGATGGATGGTGATCTTCCGGTATCCCCTTCTGGAGGACTTCTGGGTGCAGGACATGCAGTTGGAGCAACTGGGGTTATGCAGATAGGTGAGGTTGTAAATCAGCTGAGAAACAGGGTAGGAGAGAGACAGGTGGAAATAAATAGAGGCATTGGACTGGCACATTCAATCGGTGGACCGGGATCGTCATACTGCTCTGTGTCAGTGCTGGGGGTGGATTGAATTGAAAACGTCTACTGAAAAAGCCCGGGAAACTGCAAGAAAGGAACTTAAGTCCGAACCTTTGGAAAGCGAGATTGACAGGATTATTTTTGAAAAACTCAACCAGAATCCGTCTGTTCTGGAACACGAGAAATATTTCGAGATTCCTGACAAGATGGTTATGTTCTATAAATACAGCTACGGGATGCAGTCAAGGTTCTTCTCCGAACTCATGAATCATGCAGAACTTTACGGTTCCAGGTGCATGAAATGTGGAATTGTGCACTTTCCCCCAAGATCGAGATGTTCTGAATGTTATGGTGAAACAGAATGGAAAAAAGTGAGTAACGAAGGAATTGTGCTTTCCAGTACTACATCCTGGTATGCAACATCTGAGTTCTTTGATAAGGTTCCCTACGCGGTTGGATATATTAAGCCTCTAGATGCGGATACCGGTATACTTCAGAGAATAGATCTTAAAAAGAGAGAAAAAGTTGATCCCGGAACGAAGGTCATCGCAAGGTTCAAGGAAAAGAGGAAAGGAGTGGTTTCTGATTTCTGGTATGAAATAATGGAGTGATACCCTTGCCAGCAATGCAGTTGCTTCGGATGATAGAGGAGAGTCTTCTGAAGAGTGACAGGGAGACTTTTATCTTTTACGGCAGGACATATACTTCAGGTGATATTGTGGGGATGTACCGATCCGTTGCAGGATATCTCAATGAACTTGGTATCGGCAAGGGGGACGTCGTTGCCATTGATCTTCTTAACCGACCGGAACTGATCATAATCATCATGGGATCGTGGATGGCTGGTGCCACAGTTACACCCATCAATGTTCATCTAAAGGAACAGGAGATCTCCTACCAGATTGTGGATTCTGGAGCAAAAATAGTATTTGGGGAATTGCCGTACGGGGAAAAGATTGAAAATGCCATCGAAATGACAGGACTGGGAGTTGAAAAGGTAATTTTGGACTTTGATAAGGGGGATTTATCAAGAGACCCCTATAGAAGGATCTTTCATGGAAAGCCTAATTCTACTGTTCCTCCGGACAATCCTGATGATCTTTTTATTATATACACCTCAGGTACCACGGGGAAACCAAAGGGCGCAGTTCTCACAGCGCAGAACGTTTACAGAGAAGCTATTCAACTTCAGCAAGCCGTTGGTCTGGAGGACAGTGACAGGATCATAATTATCCTGCCTCTTTTTCATGTAAACAATCTTATGTTCAGCATTGCTTCCATCCTTAAGGGAG
>JAJZOM010000067.1 GCA_021811505.1 Thermoplasmata archaeon
CACATATGAATACCCGATTCTAGGATATTCTCCCTCTATGGATGATCCGATCGTGTTCATGTAATGCTCATGCGTGATGCTGTCGCTCAGGACATTGATCCTGATATCAGCGCCAAGTGTTTTCATTTGTTCATCATTAGATTTCAGGATGTCAATCCTGTCATCAATTGACATATCAAGCGGGAACTTTGAGGAAGGCACCTTCCATTTCGCCCTGGTATCCTTTCCCAGGCTGATCCTGTTCTTTCCAGGTTTGTTGGATCTATCAACTGCACCATCTATGAGCCTGAATATATCCTCCCTGTCACCACTGTTCGTGAAAACGTAGCTTACGGACCTGTTGACTATCCTGATAGCGATACCACTGTTTCTTGAAGTCTGAAATCCCTGGAACTCACCGTTCCGGTAAGATACGCCGTTCTCTTCACTGGACATGAATCTTACATCGGCAAAGCTGGACCTTTTGCCGCAATAATCCAGTATGTTGTCCAGCATTTCTTCCATTTCAGGACTGCTCCTTAATTTTCTTGAGCCTGTTCTCGTAATCATCAAGGATTTCTGACAGGCAGCGCCCGAAATTCCAGCCGTATGAGTTGATTGACATGAAATATTTACCCGCAGAAAGTCTTGTCCTGAGAGAATATTTCACGCTCCCCTCGGTTTTGTACCGGATCACATGAATATTGAAAGTACCATAGGAAACTCCAGCAAGCCGGAGAAACCTCTGAGCAAATTTGTCGGTCAAGAAATACGTAATGTCGTAAAGATCATCATCACCATGATCAAGGCCGGTAACGTTTACAAGCAAACCTTCATTGTTTGCCGACGGTGTGATCAGGTCAAGAAGGTCGTTCATCCCGATCACGCCATTTATCTTGTTATCGTCATCCACAACGGGCACAATATGCAGATAATATTTGTTCATTATATCTGCAGCCTTAACAACATCGTCATGGAGATTCACTGCGTGTGCATCCTCATGCATTATGGAACCGACGATCACCTTTGTTGGGGTTTTGTCCGTGGTATACTGTCCATATGTAATCTTCTCGGGGTCCTTCAGTATCAATTTCATGACGTCCTCAAATCTCAGTATTCCCAGAAACTTTGCATCTGTCCTGCAGACCGGTATTTCGTATTCGTCCAGCTCCCTGAGCTTTTCCATCGCAACGTCGATGGGATCATCGGGCGTCACGTAGGAAGGATCCGGGGACATGATGTGTATAGCTGTTATTCTGTCAAATTTTCCCAGAGACTCGAAGTTCCTGATAATGTCTGCCTTTGTCACAATCCCAAGGAGAGTCCTGTCACTGACCACAGGCAGCGCTGATATGCCGGAGTCTTTCATTGCACTGATAATGGAGGACACATCACTCTCCGGCGACAATGTCGGAGTGTATCGTATAAAGCTTGAAATCTTGGACTTTGTGTGAAGGCTTCTCCTTCTTATCAAATCCCCGGACAGAACAATTCCCACATACTTCTTTCCATCCATCACTGGGAGTGAATGTATCCCGTTCTCCCTCATCAGGGAGACAGCATCCATAACATTCGTGTCAAGGCCGATCGATAGTACGTTCTTTGTCATAATGTCATTTGCAAGCATTTTGCTATCACCAATATTTAGACTGAAGTCCCGAAACCAGATCGGTAACTTCTTTGGTTACTTCCTCATTACTTAAGGCTTTATTAATTAGTTCTCCAACCATGTCCATGTCATGTAATCCCAGTCTGCTGATCTCAGAAGTGCCAATCCTGCCGTCACGATCAACGATTATTCTGTTTTTCTCCAGTGTTTTGGAGAATGATATTCTGTCCAGTGAACGTCTGGATATTGACTTCTCGTCAACGATAAGTTGGTGGGTGAAACTGAACCAGGGATTGAACTTTATCCCGATTTTCAGATCATTCAGCGCTTTCCCAAGATTCCTTGAATTCCTCACGACTGCACTGGCATATTCTTCACCAGTGGCAAGCATTTCTTCCATGGACACACCAAGGGCAGCCAGTCTGGATGGATGATAATTATCCATGGTCTTCCATATCATATTCTCTGATATCCTATTTATGAGATCACCGTCATTGGTAAGGATTATTCCACCCTGAGGACCGAAGAATGTCTTGTGTGTCGATCCAAGCAGAACATCAGATCTGAAGATTGCATCTGTCTGGAATCCCTTGCCGGCAATCAGGCCCATGACATGGGAACCGTCGTAGACGACCTTCAGGTCATAGTTCCACGCAATTTCATTTATTCTTCCCAGGTCGTATTCTTTCACAAATGCAGACTGTCCAAGAACTATGGCCCTGGGTTTCTTTTCCTTAACGACCTTTTCAAGACCATAGAAATCTATCTCCTGCCTGTCGTAAAAATAAGGAATTGGAATTCCTGTGAATCCGAACATGCCGGGGATCATGTCCTGCCTGTATCCGGGATAACCGCCATCCTTCTCATCAATGTACAGGAATGAATCCCCTTTCTTCAGAATGGAGATAAGGGTGGACTCAAGTGCGACATGCCCGCCGATCGGCCTCACCTCTGCATATTTGCTTCTGTAAAGCTTTGAGGCCATCCTCTTCACACTTTCCTCTATCTCTTCAATTATGGAAGTACCTCCATAAGAATTTTCATGCGTTTCATGATCCACATGGGAATACCTTGATGCCATTCCGGAACCAAGGGCAGCCCTTGCATCCCTGCTCATGATATTTTCAGATGCCTGCAGATTCAGGCACTTGCTTCTATACTCATCAAATTTTTTAACCAGCTTCAGAATTTCACTCATCTGGATCGCTAAAAGGTAATCTGTGGAATCTTAACTAAATTGTGCATGCACCCAGACTTATGGACACTCCATGGCCCGGCAGAACGGAAGTGAATCAGATCCCGACCCAGGGATTCCTTTTGTATGCCTTTGATACAATCATTGTCTCAAAGTTTGTTACACCGTCAACCTTTGTCATCATGTCCTCAAAATTCTGAAGAGTTTCCATGTTCAGAAATAGAGTTTCAGCGATTATTTCATTTTCGCCGCGTCTTCTGTAAAGTCCCAGTATGTTGATGTTGTTGGAAAGTCTTCCCGCGACTGCATCAAGTTTGTCGCTATCCACTTTTATTTTCAGAAACACCTTTATGCTATTTTCGATCGCCTGCAGGTCAACGAGGGCTGCGAAGCCCAATATTATCTTCTTTCTTGTCAGTTCTGCTATTCGCCTTCTCACAGTGGCCTCGCTGGTCTTGAGAATTTTCGAGATCTCCGAATTTGGTATTCTTGCGTTGTGCCTGAGCATGCAAATTATTGCTTTATCGAGGTCATCTATGGGTAAAAGTGCGGGATCGATCCCAGTCCATCTGAGAACTATATCACAACTGTATTCGTCTACAAATTTCTCAGGCTTGAATTTTTCTGACATATTATGGCAATGAACTTGCGTATTTATTCCTTTTGAGTTTGATTATTGAATCTGCACGTGTGTTATTTACAATTTTTCTATTCCGCATCCCAGAATCAATAATCGAAGTGTATGGACAGGGAAAACTTATGATGAAACCTAAGAATAGCTGTTTTAAAACAATATTTTCCGGGATTGTGTAAAAGGGTTCCGTCGATCAACGTCTTCGGTTAAGTTTTTATTAGACACATAAATGTGCCCGCATATCGGGATAGAGTTGAAAATATACTACGAAGCTTATGGATGCACACTGTCGAAAGCGGAGTCAGGACTTTATGTTAACAGGATGCTTGCTGACGGTTCCAGCATTGTTAAAACTCCGGACGAGGCAGATATATCCATAATAAACACATGTGTGGTGATCAAACCCACAGAGGACAGGATGATCCAGAGGATCTCCGAACTTTCTCACTCCTCAAAGGTAAAGGTGATGGGATGTCTATCCACGGTTAATGGAGGTTCTCTCGCTGACGAGAACATAGAGGTCCTTACCCCAAAGGAATTCAGGTCATTCTATTCCGGACAGCTCGACGATGTGGAAATAAGGGAACCATCAATCATGGAAGGTATCCCGATAAACCAGGGTTGTACAGGCAGCTGCAATTTCTGCATTTCAAGAGTAGCAAGGGGTAAACTTATCTCCAGACCGGTGCAAAAGATAACCGGCCAGGTGAGAATGCAGCTTGCCAGGGGGATGAAAGAGGTAAGAATAACGTCACTCGACACAGCAGCATATGGCCGAGATATTGATATCAGGCTCCCCGATCTCGTAAGATCGATTACCTCACTGGAGGAAGACTTCAAACTGCGGATAGGAATGATGGAACCCAGGAATACATCCGAGATACTTTCAGATCTTCTCGATTCTATTAGTTCCAACAAGGTGTTCAAGTTTCTTCACATACCTGTGCAGAGCGGAGACCAGAGGATATTGGATGCAATGAACAGGGAATATTCCGTTCAGGATTTTATGAATATTGTTTCTGAATTCAGGAGAAGATATCCAGATTCAGTTCTCTCCACAGATTTTATCACAGGCTACCATGGCGAGGATCAGGAGAGCTTCGAGAACTCCATGAAGCTGCTTGACAGAACAAAACCGGAGATATGCAACATCACAAGATACTCCCAGAGGCCTTTCACTCCAGATTATGACAGGAATCCTCCTCCATCGAACGCAGTTAAAAAGTGGACAAAGGAGATGAGCGATTTCCATAGGGCGATTATCAAGGAGAAACTGGAATCGCAGATGAACAGCATAAAGAGCCTTCTGATAACGGAAAGGGGGAAGAATGAAACATGGGTGGGAAGAGATGATGCCTACAGACCTGTGGTGGTTCCGGGTGAACTGCACCTGTTCGACAGAATTTCATGTGAGATCGTCGGGAACGGTCCGACCTATCTGATCGGAAAACTGATCTAGGGCATGTTGTCGACAGCAG
>JAJZOM010000247.1 GCA_021811505.1 Thermoplasmata archaeon
GTCCAGTGATCTGAGCACTTCAATATCGTCAAGAGTGTAATCGGTGTTGGCGTCTACGCTCAACGGGAATTTGTTCCCTATACCTTCCCTTACGATGTTTACGATCGATTCCTCCATCCCCTTCTTTATCTTTACCTTCACTCTTTTGAAGCCCCTGTTGACCGCTTCCTGTGCGCGTTCTTTCATAACGTCTGTATCATCAATCCCGATTGAAATCCCGACCTCTGCCTTTCCCTTTGAAGGTCCAAGGTATTTGTGCAGAGGCTGTCCTGCATCTTTTGCCCAAAAATCCCAAAGAAGCATCTCCATTGCAGCTTTCGCCATATTATGTCCCTTCACGTGTTTTACACTTTTAAGGAACTCTTCCGGCTTCGGAACATTGAATATCGCAGCTACCAGGTACTTCCTTATTATGTGAAAAGCGGTATCGTTGTCTTCGTAACTGTAATGCGGCCCATAATCGGTAACTGCTTCCGAGTACGCTGTGATCCCGTCCTTTTTTAGTTCGAAAATCATTGCGTCCCTTTCCGTCTGTGTCCCGAAACTTGTGGAAAATGGTACGATAAGAGGAAGAGCAACTTTATGGCAGATCAATTCCATGTGCGTTGATGCTTTAGCCCGTATTTGTTATTTTGGTATCTCTACTCCATTGATCGTCAGAAATTTACTTCCATATATTTATGAACATTCCAACCTTAACCCGCTGTCTATGGAGATAAATATAGTTACAGATCCCAATGAAATAAAGCACATAATTCCTGTGATCAGGTCAGCGTGGGGAATGGAAAGCATGGATCAGCTGGTCAAGGATATAGTTGCAGCAATGCGGTTTCACGGGGGACTTGTACTGCTTGCAAAGCAGGCCGATGAAGTTGTCGGGATGCACTTCAGTTTTCCAGGATTCAGGAACGGGAAAACCTACCTGTATTCCCACATGACTGGAGTTGTACAGCAGGGGAAGTACAAGGGCGTTGGAGAAGCCCTGAAACTCGCCCAGAAAGAATGGGCAGGAACGCATGGCTATGATCTGATAGCCTGGACATATGATCCGCTGATGGCCTTGAATGCCCATTTCAACATAAGCAAACTGGGAGCAATCGTAAGGACCTATCTCAGGGATTTCTATGGTTCCATGGAAGATGCACTGAACTTCGGGCTCCCTACCGACAGGTTTGTTGCAGAGTGGTGGATCAACTATAAAAAACCCAGAATTCCTTCACCGGAAGCATTTCTTAATTCTCCTGAAGCCCCTGGAAAAGTTGATCTCCATTTTAGAAATGATTGCATCGGCCTTTATATACCGAAGGACTTTGTCTCAATGAAACGCAACGATAAAGATTCAGCATTAAATGTACGCATCTCCCTGAGGACAGCGCTTGAAAAGGCATTCGAAAATAGGTATGAAGTGGTTGACTTCAACAAGAATGGCAGTTATTACGTGCTGTGGAAAAATATGGAGTTTGAAAAGATCCATCCAGAGAGAATCTTCAATCCTTAGATCCCCTTGTATCGCTTCAGTGATACCTCGAATATCTCTCCTTCTGAACCCAGATCATTGAGGAGATTGTCGACATCGTCCTGTGAAATCGAGGAGTTTTTGGCAGCAGCGATGATATCTTCATATCTGCAGCCCTTTCCGTCCGAATCGTTGGATTTTATGTAGCTCAGGACAAAATCACGGTTGTTTTTCTCATCCGGCCGCTTAACCGCCTGGCCGGACCCGGTTGTGATCGAAGCCTCGAAATCCTGATTATTGTAGTCTGGGTAGTTGTGCACAGATCTTATGGCACATTCAGCT
This sequence comes from Thermoplasmata archaeon, assembly GCA_021811505.1. The sequence goes on from JAJZOM010000247.1 coordinate 1,799, forward strand.
TCCTCTGAAGAATACCCTTTCTGCATTATATCCTCTTTCTTCATATCCTGGCCAGCTGATGCCACCCTTATGGCATAAATCTTTCTCCTGGCAGAGTGCCTTGCCCTCAGATTCCAGAATTTCAAGGATATTTCGTCCGTCTTGAGTGCTATTTCCGGATTAATGTTGAAATAAATTTTATCTTCGTTCTTGAAGGTGCTTACTCTCCCCATGACCGTAACCGGATCATTGATTTCAAGATCATCGAGCATAATCTTTCCCTGAATACCGAAATCGTTTGCAAACGCCGTGAGGTAAAAATTGCCAGTTCCGTCCGTTACCGTAACCTTGGTCATGTTTTCCTCGGAATTTTTCTGGGTTACAGTCCCGCAGAATAGTACTCTCCTGACCCTCGATCCCAGGGGAGTTATCACATACGGTTTAGATCTTTCCTCTTCCTGGTTCTCCTGTATCACCGTTGAATCCCTGAGTTCACGCGCAAAAATCCAGTATGCGAATTCCCTCTTTCTAGGCATCACTGGAAATCAGCCTCCAACAATGTTGAGAATTTTTTCAGGTGATCTTCGTTCATGTATTGCAGCGATCTCGCCCTGAGGGAAAGTCCCATCTGATTCTTGGCAACGTCTCCGCTCACAACCAGGCTTTTTCCGAGGATATTTTCGGTTAATCCAGTCTGGACACTGCGTCTGGATATCGACGTGTTTGACGGGATAAATTCCTCGTTCTTTATGCCAAGGACAGGCAGGAGAGCCATTTTTCCTCCGGTGCATTGAATGTGGCCGGTGCCGTCGTCCAGTGTAAAATAGGCAAATAGATCATAGGACTGTGGTGCATCAGGATGATCCGGACAGCGCAGGTCCTCAAGACGTTCGTTGCATTGGGAACAACGTATCACCAGCCCGCTCTTCGGTCCCATGGTAACTGCGAATCCCTGAACTGTTATGCCTCCGACGGCATTATCGATTTCAGATATGTTAAGGAGGTGATCACCAATCTTGTATGACAGTTTGACCGGCGTGACCTTGGTCTTGTCATTTATGGTCAACCTCAGGCGGCCCTGATACTCCGATACCTTTGCACCTTCAAATCTCAGGCTGTCCCCATCCTTCAAGGGAACGCCGAACGAAGTCAGTCTTATCCTCGCTGTGTCATCCTCGAGGTCCCCGTAGTATAGTTTCACGGTTACTCCATCTCTTTCCATGTCTTTTTCCAGTATGTTTGAGACTGTACCTTCTATAGTGACGTATGGAGCACCTAAAGTTAGGTTCTTGATCTTCAGTTCCTTGAATGTTCTCTTGACCTCCATGGAATCCCCGGGTTTCAATATGACCTCGGATTTTGCATCGATATAAATACGATTTACGTTGTTGTACTCCCTCACTGAACAGTTCTTTATCTCAACGATGTCCCCTGCACGCATGGTTCCCGGGAAAGTCCAGGCGGTGAAGGAAATTGTTCCCGTATCGTCTCCGAGAATCCCGTAGAAATAAACTGTCTCACCCTTGTCGTTCTTCAGCGTCTTCTGCTGCAGCGATACTATTTTCGCATGAATGTTGACATTCTGGGTTCCTGAGCTGAGCCCGGATATTTTCTTAAACTCGTCCTGAGCTCTCATGCGTACATTCCACTCTCTGATCTGTCAATAGATTTACCCAGTAGCTGATTGAGTATCTTCTCTGAATCGTCTTTGCTCATTCCAATTCGGGTTACAAGGAAAGCCTTGATTTCTTCCCTGCTCTTCCCCTGATTTATCATTTCCTGAATCATTAGCATCATTCTCTCCGAAACCTTCTCCTGGAACTCCTTTTCCAGCTTTAACGCTCGCACCATGAGGTAAAGTGATGACAGAAGCGTGTTGAGCCCCACATTGAGTTCTTCTTTACTCAGGCTTACCATCTCGAGATCTACCCTTGAAATGACCTCTTCGTTCATTCCGTCCAGCATGAATTTCACAAGGTCAAGCTGCCTGTTGAGAAGCAATAGCGTCCTGTAAATCCCCAACCTCTCCTGAGTGTCGATCACTGCAGTTTCGATACCTGTGCGCAGAAATATCCGCAGCACAGTACCCTCAAAAACCAGGTAGATGGAGAACGGTATCTTCTCATTTTCGAGAACGAGGTATTTGTCAAAATCCTGAATTTTCCATGGGATATCCACAAGGTTACCGGTCGAATCATCCTTACCTTCGAGCCACTTTATAACCTCATCCTTTGTAGCTGCCATACAACATAATCATAGTTAGTTCCAATATATTATTTTTCATACATTTTCGTCGGACTGCCTATCGTCTCTAATTTATAGCCTTATTCGATTATGGCCGGGCTTATGGCAGAAAGAGGTGCTAGGCTTGGGATTGGAGCCATAATGGTATCGAGGCTTTTCTATTCCCTGAGCTGGTATAATATCTCCCCCGCACTTATTCCAATAAGCAACACCTTCGGCGTCCCTCTTTCATATATAGGTATTGCTCTCTCGTCCTTTCTGATTGGAGCAGGTGTGTTCCAGCTTCCTGCAGGAATAATATCCTCCAGAATTGGACCAAGAAAAACAGCGCTGTATGGCCTTTATCTTATGTCATTCGCCGGAATTGCTTCCTCTTTTTCACAGACCTTCCCCGAACTTGTAATTTTAAGGTTCATGATCGGCGTCGGAGCGGCATTTTATTTCAGTACTGCGATGGCCTTGATAAACGATCTTTATCCAGGGAACCTGACGAAAATGATAGGCTACTACAGCGCCGCATTCAACATTGGAGCTGGAGCGGGAATAATGCTTTTTACCCCTGTGGTTTCATCATTGGGATGGAGAATTGATTTTCTGTCTTCCGGTGTTGCCCTTCTTATTTCAACCATAGTTCTTCAGCTTGCAGTTCGGAATACCGAAACATACGCCGCTTTTGACTTTCATGGCATCCGGAAAAGGATGGTGGACAGGAGAATATGGATAATCGGCCTGGCACTTGTTGGATTGTGGGCACTGAACTATACTGTTCCGGAGTATTTCAAGACCTATGCGACCCTTATCGGGATAGACCAGTTCC
>JAJZOM010000146.1 GCA_021811505.1 Thermoplasmata archaeon
AAAAGCTTCATAGGCAAGATCGTGATATTCCCTCAAAACATTAAGCAAGTCCAGACCGGTCCATTCTGAATTTTTCTGGGTTTGTGAGAGATTGTCGAAACCATGCATGATTGCGATTTCTGGTGTACATTCAAGAAATCTTGGAGAGGTGAGACCGTATCTGTGGACCCTTTCCACAAGGTTTGAATTGATCTTCAGTGCAATATTCTTTTGGATGTGAACGCATGTGTCTTGTTAAAGTGTTCAGTTCAATAAAGTCTATAAATCACCCCGTTCTAATCAGCCTGCCTGATGGAAATGACTACGAGTCCCAAAAAATACCAAAGACGAAAGAGCAAGAGCAGCGATGAATCTAAGGGTGTAAACGAGAAGAAATTCGATTTTTACAATTATGACAGGAGAGCTCTGGAGAAGGAAATGTGGATTTTAGGCAGGCTAATGAACGGTCAGCAATTTAAGACTGTCGAGGAAGCTAATGATTTTTACAGGCATGCAAGGGAATCCAATGCAATAGGGCACTTTCGACCGGATACAGTGGAGGATCAGGCTCAGCATCTTGCCTATGAAGCTTTTAGTAAGAAAGGGGCAGAACGTAGGAATATGGCAATACAAGCTCTTGAAATTTCTAAGAACTGCCCTGACGCCTATGTAATTCTGGCTGAGATGGAAAGAGACAATAACAGGAAAATAGAACTCTATACCAAGGGAGTCGAGTCCGGTGAGAAGGTTCTTGGTAAAGAAATATTTGATAGAGATAGGGGGAATTTTTGGGGGATTATTGAAACGAGGCCGTATATGAGGGCCCAGGAGGGCCTGGCGCTTGCGTTATGGGATTCCGGACAGTTGGATCGGGCTCAAGAAATATACGAACTGTTGCTTGAGCTTAACCCGAATGATAACCAAGGCAATCGATACTCACTCCTTCTCTTGTACTTGTACAGGAATGACTTCGAAAAGGCAAAAAGAGTCCTGAATCAATACGATGAAGATAGCGCTTACTGGAGTTATAACAAGGCTCTGCTTCTGTTCTTGACAACCGGCATAACAATTGAGTCCAAGATCGCTCTAAGAAAGGCATTTGAGTCGAACAAGTATGTGCCAGCATTTCTTCTGAGAGAAGCAAAACTTCCTCCTGAGAGCAATTACATTACACCGGGAGAGCCCGATGAAGCAGGTTCATATGTCAAGGCGTCTGGGCCTCTGTGGTTGAAAAATTTTGAAGCATTGAAGTGGCTTGTCAATGAATTCTCGAGGTATGTGAAAGATGAAAAGAAGGCACAAGGACAATTTCGTGGTCTATGACCGCCCCCCGATTGCATTTTGAATGAGAACCAAATTTAAATTGACAATCAGGATTGAAGCATAGTGTTGGTGAAATGAGCAAACAAAATAGAAGGGCAAGAGAAGAGGATTGGGGAAAATCAGGGGAAGAGGATCTGGATGAGGTGAAGGAAAGAGCCAACCAGATGGATGCACTTATCCGCAAACTCAAGGATCTATCTGCTGCCAAATCCATTGATAAGCTCGATGAGGCAGAAGAAACTGCTGCAATGCTCATCGTTTTTGGTGAAGACGTGATACCGGAGATGCAGTCTATAACTCAAGACGAAAGTAACCCTGCCTTTGAGCTGGCATGCTTCGTCCTGAGCGGGGTTGGGGATCCCGTTGCCACTTCGACTCTTGTGGACATTCTCGAACGCACTGTACACGTTGATGCTGTTTCATCTGCGATATCACTCAATATAGGAAAAGAGGCTGTCCCATTCCTGATTGAGAGGGTAAAATCACGAATAGGAAAACCGGTGAAAGATCAAAACGGTTTCAGGCAGGTCACAAACAACCACATACTGTGTTTGGGATCTATACGCAGCAAGGTATCACTCGATTTCCTTACCGCTCTTCTTGACGACTACATCAAAGAAATGCCGTCTAAGTCCTTCGATGTGGGAAAACACAAGTGGAAGTATTCATCCTTTAATCTGTTTCACATACTCGAAGCACTGGTCCGACAGCAAAACAAGAAGGCAATACCACACATTGCTAAGGCTAGAGATAAATTCCCAATCGAGTTTGTGGACCACAAGATCTGTCAGATTGCATTAGGAAGGATCGCACTTGCCAAACCTGAAGGGTTTCTCCCTTTGGAAGCTCTAGATCTTGCTTTTCCCCCAAATTTTCTGCTTGGAGCTATCAGCGGGAGTGACTTCGGTAAGCGCAATAAATTCATGGCTGAATACGCAGACTATTTCACCAAGGAGTTGTATCCGCACTATGCCGATTTGGCAAAACAAGCGTCCTGGAAACCAGATGAACATTCTGATGGCGAGCCGGAAGAGTTCGAATAGTTTAGAGATTCCTATCCAAATACCGACCGGTCCATCGTGGGCTTATCAATTACAACTAAACGAGCAAGAAAGCCACTGAGCTTGCGATGGAGAGGATGTCAGTATTATCCAATCAGGACCGTGAGTTAAGGAAAGGGACGGCAATCACCTACGAATACGAAGGGAAGGGAACAGTTTATGGAATCCTAAGACAATATATCTCCCCCTGGAGATAGGACTTGTCCGGGATGCAGTAGAATCAAATCCCGAGATACATCTTTCCAGCCAGCTTGCGTACGGACACCTTTCCTGCTCTCTCCTGCGAGGTCTGTTGACTGTGCACAACCTTTTAGAACGGCAGAATAATGAAGAGATGAAGGACTCGTCTCCGCTTTGATTGCTGTTGTGTTTGTAAAGGAGAGTGAAAGGTTGCCCGATAAGCACAATCTTATGCTGGGAAACCGCTCGGTGCTTGAGCATGCGGTTTCAAGGATTCTGGAATCCCGCGCATTTGATCAGGTAATAGTGTTTTCCAGAAAGGAAGATATCAGCGTGCAAGGGAGCCTCACGGCTTACGACGAGTCAGAGGGTGTGCTAATTGACTCTATATTTCTCTGTCTGAAACAATTTCATGAATTCTTTGCGTTCGGCGGTGATATGCCGTTTCTTGATCCTGAGATAATCAGAGCCATGATCCGCCATTACGACGGAACTCCTCTATGTGCTTTTTCCTCAGACGGAACGTTGCAACCTCTCCACGCAATATACAACGAGAGTGTATTGAATGATCTTGCCGAGGCCATCAAAGCCGGGCAAAGGAGCGTTTATGGATTTATCTCATCGTCACGTTTCTCCCTTTTCAGAGTTGATTCTCCAACCGATGAGATTTTCTTCAGCATAAATACGGGTGCCGATTACGACGAAGCTCTCAGGCGCATGAAATCCAGCACCGGATGATTTCCCGAAGCATCTCATGCTCCGGATCGTGGTTGGCAGGATATCTGGTCGTCCAGCACTCCGCCCATGATAGTGACATTCACGGTCTCTCCCGCCTCAATGACCTGGGTTTCCTCCCCTACTGTGAAAAAGCAGTTTGAGCGCAGAATAGCGGAAACTGAGGCAGAGCTTGAAAACTTCAGCGGACAAACCGTGGCTTTTCCATCAACTATCCGAAGCGAACCTCTCACCACAGAGGACATGCCCTTCCGGTTTACAAAACGCTCTTCCACAACGGCGGATACGGATAGATCCAGAGAATGAATCTGTGTCTGTTTCCTCAGATACTCGGAAAGGAAAGGTTGAAGAGAAAGCAGAGCCACTGACGGATGGCCTGAAACAGACACAACAAGCCTTCCGCCTCTATTGTACACAGCAACTGTTTTCCCGGGCCGGATTCTGGCGCCGCCAAACACCGTTCTGGATATCCCGGAGAGTGCCTCGGGAACGACGTCTCTTTCACCGATACTCGAACCCCCCGTGATAACAACAACGTCTGCATTTTCTGAAGCTTCAAGGACAGCATTTTTCACCCTGTCAACGTCATCTGGTACATCATCCGCCATCGACGGTTCTATGAACCCGCGCCGGAGGTAATTGAAGATCAATGGCTTGGTCACGTTGATAATGCCTCCATGCTCCTGCAATACGACCAGTTCATCCCCGGTTGATATCAGGGAAACCCTTACCTTCTCGTAAACCTCTATTTCCTTGATTCCGGTGGACTGGCATACTGCAATGTGGGTACTGCGGACTACATCTCCCTGATTGATGATCATTTCACCCGGGCTCATGTCTTCTCCCATTCTCGACATGTTTTCCGAAGGAGAGGCAGATCGGCGAACCGTGACGGTGTTTTCCTTACGTTCTCCGTACTCGGCCATTACAACGCAGTCGCATCCACGGGGTACTCCTGCCCCTGTGTATATCTGTACGCACTCGCCATACTGCACTGTTCCATGGAACAAGTCAGCAGGTGTGGACTCCCCGACGATTCTTATGGTCACAGGAGAATCTTCGGACGCCTGAGATACCAATTTGTGATCAAGCGCGTATCCATCCATCAGACTCCGATCGAATGGTGGATAGTAGCCGTTGTTTACGACAGGCGAAGAACAGATTCTTCCCAGTGACTTTTCCACAGGAATGATCACACTGGAAATCTGGTTCCATGTCTCATCCCGGACCTTCTGCAAGGCAAGATTCAGGGAAATAAGCTCCAGGAAACCGCTCATTCTTTTCCTGAACTCAGCCATGATAAGGGAAACCGTAATGGAAATAAATTGTTTGAGTGATGCGGCCGTTCCTCCGGGAGATCTTAAGCAGGTAAGTCAGCTACGCACAATGCACCATTTTCTATCTTGTTCGGTTAGAGGGGAGCACAAAGTTTAGGCACATCTGATATACGCCCATGACCAAAGTTAAGGTATCTCTGCTTGGATGATCGTAAAATTTGAAACTAAACTTTATTACTGTCAGTAGTA
>JAJZOM010000128.1 GCA_021811505.1 Thermoplasmata archaeon
AAAGAGATACAAAGTTTATATGCAATTATATCTTTAAATTTTTATGAATATACGTGAAAATAAGATTGCCCTACTCGTTACAATAATTGTTGTGTGGATATTATTCATTCTTCCATTCTCTCAAAGTTCCGGAAACTTAGCGCATGGACCCGATGGAAGCGTTCAACCATCTATTTCAACACAGATAGGGTTTAATTTCATTTTCAGTAACGCATCAATGCAAAGAGACGTGAATGCGTTGAACGAAACTGCAAAGGTTCAGGACAAAAAGTTTGCTCCGTCAAAGGTATTGAGCGAAATAGTCTCAGGTGCATCAGCACTTTACCAAAATCATGGGTTTCAATCATATGCTAATAAGTTTAGCAAAGGAAGTTTGCAGTGGGGATTAATGTATAATTTCACATCAGGTTCCCTCACGGTCTATGCTGATTTCGTCCAGGAAAATGCCACGTCACAGACGTACTACACCTTTGGTGTCGATGGAAGCACCCATCATATCTCTGGGCCATCCGTTAATACTCAACCCATTGCACATTCTAGTGCATACTACAATTCTCCGAACTGGGCCGGGTATGAACTGTACTTTTCTCCGCAGGAAATATATTCCAGCTCAGCGACTCTAGGTGTTTCCAACATAGTATCTCCCCCTTCAAACCAAATTTCAGGAAAATTTATGTCAACTGCAGTGTGGGTAGGTCTCACGGAATACCCTGGAGGTCATTCTTCATCGGGTGTGCAGACATTAGCGCAGACCGGTTATTCCAGGGTATACGACAAACAGCCGTACCAATTCTGGACCGGGCCCTACTGGCACAATTATCACATATGGTACGAAACCCTTTCACCTAACCATCCCAATTCACCATCTTATAATTACCCTGGAAGCCCAGACCTATCCCCGGGATGGCAGATCCGATTCAACGTTTTTGACAGTTCCCCCGACTTCACTTACTCCGCATACATAACAAATACTTCACAGAACTACGTTGTTACATCTAACCATGGAAATTTTCCCACATACTACGCTCAGTACATCACAGAAGCTGAAAATCTTTCCTACATTAGCCAAATTGCCGAGTTCTATCCATCAGTTCAATTCCAAGACCCACTGATAGAAGTTCAGGGTGTTCCCGGGGAAGTTGGAATCAGTGGTCCCTATCAAAGCGGATACTATAATGAATATTACCTAGAACAATCTCCCAACAATTTGAACATTGCAAACAGTTTCGGACCACAAATGCTCTGGTCCAATTCATACTACGATTATAGTTATGTAAATGGATAGAAGGTGAAACAAAATGAGGAAAGAGGTTAAAAAGACTTTGGTATCAATAGCTATAGGTACTCTTTCACTATTTATTTGGTTTTTGTACTTGAATTATTACTACTATCCTCCCATTTGGGTCGAAGGAACCACAAAAGGATATCTTTCTTTTCCGAACAAGGGATTTTTCTTGGTATACACTCCATTGATTGTGATTTACCTGATAATAGCATTAACTGGAGTTATTTCAGCGTCTGTTTATTTGTTTGGTAGAAAGAAACATTATTCGGGGTGAAGAAATTGGGAGTGATGAGTGGGTGGCTTATGGTAACGGTCTCAACTGCTCGATAGCTTGTATCATATTTTCCTTAACTTCCCTATACCAGTAATCCGCCTGCTTTACCTTGGCTAAGTAATGCATGGATCCAACAGATTCCGGAGCTCTTCCTTCAATGAAATCTGCAACAGATTCAGGTACGTTGTTCAATATTAGGAAGTTGTAGAACCACTTGCGAAGGTATTTCGGTGCAATACCATATCTACGTACTTCCAGAGAAATAGTATCCTTGTGTAAGTAGTGTCTATGTAGTTTTTCGGCAAGTTCAGAAGGCATGTAGACGTACTGGGACCTCTTATTTCCTCTATTGTAATTCAAGGGATATTTTGAAATGCCATTATCTGAAATGAGCTTCTCAGAGTCAAATTCTGTTAGCATTTTGACAAGTTCGGTGACTCTTATGCCCGAGAAGGCCAGTATTTGGAATAACGTGCGGGTCCTTTCCTTTTTGATTTTCTCATAGGCCTTCTTCACATCTTCATCAGTTGGAACATAACCATCAGGATTGGTCTTCCTGGACGGCAGGGCTTTCCTGAAGTAAATTGCCGTTTCCTCAGTTATTATTTCATTCTCCAAGAGGAAGTTGATGTATGCTCTGACTACAGTAACAACCATTACCGATGAGCTCTGAGATACAAACTCTCTTAGTTCCGTATTATTCTTGATTTCGCTGTTTTCTAGTGGTCTTAGATACCTTAGTATGCTCGCCTTATAGTTGGTTTCAAATTTTTTCTGGCCCATCCATTTAACCAATTCCTTCTTATGTTTTGACAGCGGAGGTAGTATTTTCAACCTTGGTAAGCACGAGGTCGCGGGATCGAATCCCGTCGGCGGCTCTGGATATTTTCCGGTAATTTTGAGAAAAAAAATTAATGCTGCTGGGTCTCAGTCAGCTCAATGTCGTTGAAGATAGGCAGTGATATCGGGGCCAGATCATGTCCCTGCTTGAGTCCCCTGACAATCTTGACTGGCCTGTACATACTCTTGAACTCTTCTCTCACCGCTGTTTTCAAAGGTGAAAACAGATCATCACCGGCGTTTGCCAGACCCCCGCCAATTATCAGAACCTCAGGATCGAGAATATTTATTATATTGACAAGGCCAACGGCAAGATAATAAATGGTTTCTTCAACTATTAGCTGAGAAAACATGTCACCCTTCCGCTTGAATTCAAAGACTTTTCTGGCGTCTATTTCTGAAGGTCTCAGCTTGGAGAATAGCTGGGATTCGTTGACGGCAGTGATATTTTCTGATACTCTCCTTGCTATACCCCTGCCTCCGGCGATAGCCTCCAGACAGCCTCTTCGTCCACACCCGCATACCGGACCGTTGGACATGACCACCATGTGTCCTAGTTCCCCGGCTATGCCGTGAGATCCGCGGTAAAGTTTCCCGTTTAGAAATGCACCGCCCCCTATTCCTGTACTCAGCGTTATGTAGACAAAATTATCCACGGTTTTTCCGGATCCGAACAGGCGTTCTGCGATGGTCGCTGCTGTGGCGTCGTTTTCCAGATATGCCCTGGCTCCAAATTCATCCTCAAGGACTTTGTTTACTGCGAAATTTTTCAGTCCCAGAATATTCGGGGATGAGAGCACCATTCCTTTTTCGGAATCTATTAAACCGGCAAAAACAACACCTATATCATCAGGCTTTTTAAGTCCAAAGTCGTCGAGCAGTTTCCAGCCCATATTTATTAAATCGTCAGCTAACTTTTTTCGGCCAAGATGCCGGACTGTGGGTTTCCTGACACTACCCAATATTTTTCCTGTATCATCTCCGAGAACCGTTGATATTTTTGTTCCGCCAACATCAAAACCAAGAATATGTCTGGGCATCTATCAACTTGATTTTCTGAAGCCATATAAAAGGTACCAATCATTCAACCTTTTTTACTATGAGAACCAAACCTTCCCTATCGATTATCTCAGCTTTCCCACCAGCCGGAATCTCTGAATAGTCTTTAGTTCTGGCCTTCCACTGCACCCCTTCCATTGAAACCCATCCTGTGGGATTCAGGTCTTTCTTGACGGTGACAATCTTTCCGATCAGTGCTTCTGATCCAGTAATCTTCCTGGATTTCAATGAGACTGCTACCCTCCTGATGAACAGCCCGAAGACCACAGCTATCGCGGCGATGGTGATTGCAGAAAAATAATCCATGACTCCGAACGGTGAGGGAGAGTATCCAGGATTGGATGCCAGATATGGGGAAGCCAGCATGAATGTACCGAAAATAGACACCACCACTCCTGAAATCAATGCGACACCATGACCGGTCTTCGCTTCGAGGAATATGAACATTGACCCAAGCAGGATCATGATTATGCCCATAATTGACGCACCGATTATCTCAGCACCTACCAGGCCAAGACCAATCATCACGATGCCAAGCACGGTCAGTATCGCTGTTCCGTGGTAAATATCGGCAAGTATGGCGATAGAACCTATGAGTATCAGAAGGCCGTCAACCACGCTGTTACTGAGAAAGCTCAGGAAATTGTCGTAATATGAAGGATTAGCCGTTATAACCTGATATCCGCTCAGGTTCAGGCTGGTCAGCAGAACAGTCAGGTTTGGTGAATATCCGTTTACCAGCCCGATGGACACTGCCTGATTCTCTGAATAAGCAATGTCCTGGGAAACCATTATTCCTGCAGCCGTGGCGTTCCTTCCGTGCGCGTTTGCCAGCGAAACCATGTATGCTTCGAAGTAAGCCTGCGTATGATTCTGCTCCAGAGCGGACCCGCCCACAACTATTGGAGTTGAAGGACCTATCGCAGATCCGCTGCCCATGTAGATGCCGTCTGTAGCCATAGCAATGTAGGAACCTGCGGATGCGCCCGCGCTGTCAGCAGGTATATATGTGTATACAGGTATTCCGTGGCCCTCAGTTATGTTTATTGCATTCACGATTTCCAGCATGTTCTGCAAAAGTCCACCGGGAGTGTTCATATCTATGATCACGGCACGCGTGTTTGAGCTGGTAACCGAAGCAAGCTGACTGGAAATGAAATGTGAAGAACCTGGATCAATCTGTTCATGGAGGTTCAATACCAATACATTCTGTCCACTGCTTGCGGAAGAATTACCGGGCACTGCCAGCAGCGTGAACAGAGCCATCAGCATGATTATTGCAATGGCTGCCTTTTTCATGGTATCGTTATTTTATATTCGGGTATTTATTTTTCTATACAGGC
>JAJZOM010000243.1 GCA_021811505.1 Thermoplasmata archaeon
CATTTTCATTAGGATCGGCCAATCTTGCAGATGCTGTTGCGACCATCCTGCTAGTGATAGTAATGCTTTTTGTGGCCTTGTACATTTACGCATCGAACAGATTAATGGAGAGGGGTTCGGATGAATAATATCGGTAAGAATTTGTTGTGGTACATTGCGATGATAATTATTTCAATCTTCGTTTTGTTCCCCATATATCTGATCTTGATGATAGCCCTCGCCCCGTCCGGTGAGATTTTCAATTCAAGTCCGGTGCTGATTCCGTCAACAATTACATTTTCAAGGTTTTTCCTTGTATTCGAGGTATACGATTTCATGCCCCATCTGATTCTCAGCTTGGAGACAGCCTTCATGGTTTCCGGAATTTGCTTGCTTTTTGGCATTCCTGGTGCTTATGCCATCTCCAAGATGCCAAAGCGACTTGGCTACTCCATAATTATATTTCTGTTCATAACCCAGATGGTGCCGGAGATAGTAATTGCCATACCCATAGCAAAAACCATGTTGCTTCTTGGGATATATAATACGGCGTTCGGAATCGCACTGGCTCAATCCTCGATCGCATTGCCAATGATAACTTATGTTTTGGTTGGGACATTCAAAAGCGTTCCAGTGAGGCTCTCGGAATCTGCCCAGATAGATGGTGCCAATAAACTGCAGGCATTCTATAGTATAGATTTGCCACTTGCATTAACTGGCATATATGTGGCAGTAATTCTAGCCTGGCTTTTCTCATGGGATGAATTCGTACTTGCTTCCATAATAGCCCCACTTCACACTACCTTACCAGTCCTCATATATTACGAAATTACACGAGGCGTTGGTGGAGTCCAGGCAGCGGATGCTTTTTCCATAATACTTATAATTCCAGTTATCGTGCTTGTGCTTGTGCTTCAGAGGTATCTCAAAAGCAACGTATTTGCAGGTGCCCTTAAATGAGAGGTGTATTCATTGACAGAACTTAGACTTGAAAACATTAACTTAAAAATAGGAAATAAGAACATAATAGAAGACCTGAACCTGAAAATCGAGAGCAAAGATTTCTTTGTCTTTCTTGGTCCCTCTGGTTGCGGAAAAACTACTACATTGAGAATTATTGCCGGCCTTGTTCAGCAAACTTCTGGCGATGTTATAGTTGACGGTAAGGTCATTAATGATCTATCTCCAAGCAAGAGAGAATTGTCGCTGGTGTTCCAGGACTACGCACTTTATCCTCACAAGACTGTCTTCGAGAACATAGCATTCCCGCTTAGAATTGCCCGTAAGGACCGCCAGCACATCATTGACAAGGTGAAGGAAGTTTCCTCTTTTCTGGCGATCGAACATATACTCGGTAAGAAACCCAGTAACATTTCCGGCGGTGAAAGACAGAGAGTGGCCATAGCCAGAGCTCTTGTGAAAAATCCGAAGCTGCTCCTGATGGATGAACCGCTAAGCAACCTAGATGCAAAGTTGAGGGATACTGTCCGATTTGAACTCAAGAAAATACACAACGAAACGGGAATAACGACAATCTATGTTACGCATGACCAGCTTGAAGCAATGACACTTGGCACGAAGATTGCCGTTATGAATGGCGGAAAGCTTATACAGACTGGTACCCCCATGAATGTCTTTGAAGAACCTCTCAATTCCTTTGTCGCTTCGTTCATTGGAAGTCCTCCGATGAATATTCTGAGTGCTCCCGAAACACTGAAGGAAGTTGGTGCTAAATCCGGATCGATAGGTGTAAGACCGCGTGCAGTCGCAGTAACTCACGACGCTAAAGGTGGAGAATTCGTGGAACTAACAGGCAGGATTGAGGGCATAAACCTCCTCGGCAATGAGGCGCTGGTGCTCATGAGAATAAACGGCGAAAGCCTATATTTTAGCGTGCGTCGGGAACAGTTCGATCAGATTTCCGAGGGAAAAATGAAGACGGTTTATGTGGAGAAAAACAGGGTCTACCTCTTTGACGAAAACGGGCAGGCAAGTGGTAGGCTCAAGGCAGAAGATTACGCCAAGACTGAGATTTTTGGAAATTGAATCCGGACTTCAATTTTTTAGTGGTGTTTCCTCACAAAATCTTACGGCCTTAAATGTTGGGATCTGAATTTCTGAAATCGAGGGTATCTTTCATCGTTCATTTATGTTTGCCTCGTTAAAGAACTCCCGGGTTCTCAAAAATTTAGACTCTTCCGGTTGGGCTTTTTCTGAAAATGCATTGTAGCAACGATCATAGTTCAGAATGAAATCATCTCCGTAGTAGTGATCAAATATATACTTCGTTCTTTGAACATGATAACAACTGGTCACCACGAATATCTTGTGCGAAAGATTCATGGAATCAACTAATTTTCTTGAGAAAAACCCGTTGCCGATTGTGTCAATTGACTGTTCTTCGATTATTATTGATTTTTCTGGTACACCTTTATTCATTGCATATTTTCTCATTGCCAGTGCTTCGGAGACATTAATTTCCGGATTTGTGTAACCTCCGGAGACTATCATAAAATTAGCTTCTTCCTCCACCATGAGTTTGATCCCAATATCTATGCGTCCCGCGAGTTCCTCTCCAATAGTATCTGATGAAAGTCGCATTCCAAGAACAATAACTAAACCACTTTCAGGCATTTTGTGAGGATCAACTGAAACAAGATAAAAGAGTTTATTCCCACAGACTTCAGTGATCAGCTTAATTACAACGGCTCGTCCACATGATTCTCTTTATACGTTTGTGGTATGGCAGATTATGAGGATCCTTGTTTCGGTCGACATGGAAGGGCTTAATGGATTAACACATGGTTCGCAGGTGCTGCCGGAAATGCGAGAATATTCACTTGGCAGAGATATCGCGACCAGAAGTATCAATGCAACTACAAAGGGGATTAGGTCTGGTGGAGCTGATGAAATATATGTTGTTGATGCTCATGATGAAAACCGGAACATACGAGTACTGGAACTGGACAATCAGGTGAACCTCATTTCTGGATACCCGAAACCGCTGAGCATGGTAGAAGGAATTAAAACGTGTGACAAAGCATTTCTCTTAGGTTACCACAGCAAAGCCGGAACAATCTCTGGAGTGCTGGATCACACATATTCTACTAATGTTCATCGCCTGAAGGTGAATGGGGAGGAGATGGGAGAGATTGGCCTCAGTGCTGGGGTTTCAGGCTTTTTTGGGAAACCGGTGGTGTTCTTTGCTGGCGATAAAGCCGCTGTATCAGAAGCTAACAAGGTAATAGAGGAAGCTGAATTCGTTGTCTTGAAGGATGGGATTTCCCGGTACAGTGCTACCAATATGCCAATGGAAAAGTCGAATGATGAGTTGACCTCTGCTGCGAAGAAGGCAACGGCGTTGAAGGGAAAAACATTTTCTGTAGAGTCTCCGGTGAGTATATCGTTGGAGTTCCAGAATTCAGGAATGGCAGATAGCTGCATGATCTTTCCCGGATTAGATAGGATAGATGCGTACACTGTGGCCATTGACGCAGAAAATATACTGCAGGCGTATCAGATTTTTAGGATTCTGGTGTCTTTATCGAAGACCGACCACGGAAACTACTGAACCAGCCAAGACACAAATGATCTCTATCAATGCTTTCATTCAGTAGAATAAATGAACAGATAACAGAGGGGACCTTAGAAAATTATAAAATATAGATAAATCAATAGAAAGACTATTGAAGTGGATGATAACAAGCCACGTAATGGTCTTCTCCAACCTTGCGATATTCCGGACGCTCTTCCTTGCAGTCCTGTTGCACGAAGGGGCATACATGGGAGAATGAACATCCTTTTATTCCGGCATTATAGGTGTCGAAGTCAAGATTCACTTCTAATTCTTCCGTTCCTTCCTCCAAAAGATGAGGCATTGAACTGATCATAAGCTTCGTATAAGGATGGGCGGGATTATTCACTACATTGTCTGATTTCCCGTATTCCACGATCCTGCCTAGATTCATAACTGCCATCCTGTCCGAAATATATCTTGCTGTAGCGAGTTCATGTGAGATATACAGCATTGAGAAGTGTAGTTCTTTCTTGAGATTTTTCAAAAGTGTCAGAACAGTAGAACTGATAGAGACATCCAGCATAGATGTCGGTTCATCCGCAACAATGAATTCTGGTTCCATTATCAATGCTCTGGCGATAGACACCCTTTGTCTCTGCCCTCCCGAAAGTTTTTTTGGATATTCGTTGATAAATGATTCTGGAGGTCTGAGCCCGACTTTGTCGAGCATCTGCAACACCTTCTCGCGTTTCTCAGATTTGGACATACCGGATTGAAATGAATTGAGGGGGGCTGCGACAGAGTCGTATACAGAATTGTACGGATTAAGGGAGCCATAAGGATCCTGGAAGACCATTTGGGTTTGAGACCTGAATTCCCTGAGACGTCGCCTCTTTAATCGACTGATATTTTGTCCCTTGAAGTATATTTTACCCCTATCAATGTCGACTAACTTTATTGCGGAGAGACCAAGTGTCGTTTTTCCGCTTCCACTCTCGCCAACAATAGCAACGGTTTCATCCCTTTTTATGGAAAAAGTGACATTATCCAGGGCATGGTTTCTGGCTGGCCCATTCTTAAAGATTTTCGTTACATTTTCAAATGCAATTATTGAGTCAGCCTCTTGGATTTCTTCCCCGAATCCAGCTGATCCCTTATCTTTATTCCTAATTGCGGTAATCATCTGTATCATCCTTCTTTGAAACGATTTTAATATATCCCATAATTTCAACTCCCTCGATATTCAATCGGGTAAAGGCATTCCACGTAATGCCCGGAATTTTCCTCTTTCCGCTTAACG
>JAJZOM010000075.1 GCA_021811505.1 Thermoplasmata archaeon
TTTGAGCAAGAAAGCCCCGATCTTCAAAGAGGAGAGGATGTCTGATCGCAGTTGAGTACTTAATGGTTAATGCCGGTCGCACTTGAGAACCAAGGGAATTCTCATACAATGGGCTTGGCCGGATTTAAACTTTATATGGTTTAGAAAACTTATATACTGTATATGTATCCTCACTAGATAAACATGGGAAAGGAAAGGTATGGTTACCTCTTGAAAGATAAGGATGTCGAACGGTGGAAACATAGCGTAGATAGCGGTTCGAAGATAACTGGTGATGTATATCTTAGAAGGCTCGGATCGTTCTGTATTGACATGGGAAAGACACCACAACATCTCCTAAAATTGAAGGACATGGCGATTGCGAATATTATAGACGATTATGTCATCCAAAAAGAGAAGAAGGGAAACGCTGGATCTTACATCGTAAGCACTGTTAAGGTAGTGAGGTCATGGCTTCTCTTCAATGGAATCAGGCTTCCACGTCAGATTAAGGTAAGGGATGCCGATAAATCACCTACCACAAAAGATGAAGGAATACCGACGGTTGAAGAACTGAAACGGATATTCAGCGGAGGGGATAGCCGGGAGAGAACGGCATGTGCCATTGTTGCATTTTCAGGGGTCAGGATAGGGGTTTTAGGTAATTATAAAGGAACTGACGGTCTCAGGGTAAAGGATATTCCCGATCTTAAGATAGATGGCGATCAGATTACATTCATGAGGATTCCTGCACAGGTAAACGTAAGAGAGGAACTTTCCAAGTCAGGAAAGAAATATTTTACATTCTTAGGACAGGAGGGATGCATGTATTTGCAGAATTATCTTATTGAGAGGATAAGGTCAGGAGAGACTATAACAAAAGACTCGGCAATAATAACGGCTGCTAAGTTGGGATTCAGGGGCAAGCAACACATAACGGCAATAAATGTCGGGGATCTCATGCGTAATGCCATAAGGAATGCAGGGTTTAATTGGAGGCCCTATGTATTGCGGGCATACTTCGATAGCAGGCTCCTTTTAGCACAGGACGAAAGGCTTATCCAGCGGGATTACAGGCAATTTTTCATGGGCCATGTTGGAGATATCGAACACAGATATACAGTAAACAAGGGCAGGCTTTCAGAGGACATGGTAGATTCCATGAGGATGGCTTATGAGAAGTCCTGCAAATATTTAGAGACGGAAAGGAAGGGCTTAACAGAGGACGAAGTGGAAAAGAAGTTCAGGACCCAGCTTCTGCTTATGACAGGATTTTCAGAGCAGGAGATACAGGATAAGAACCTCCTAAACCTGAATGCAGAGGAGATAACCAGGATGGCACGTGAGAAGCTATTAGGAATGAACAGGGGAGATATAACGGCACAGATTGAGAAAGATAAGCATGAACTAAACGGATCACATAAGCAGAAAGTTGTTTCGCTGGACTTAATAGAAGAATACATAAACAGCGGATTCGTCGTTAAGATGGCATTGGGGAATGATAAGGCAATAGTGGAAATGCCTTGATTTCTCATTTCTTCTTTAAAGGTTCAAGGTAACGTGGAACGAGTTTTAGAGGCACTACCCACTGCCCATCTTCAAAGGTGACCTTCGGGTCCTTAAAGGTCGCCTTCAAGCCAAGACCCTGAGATTCCAGAAACTTAACATAGGCAACGCTGCCCTGCAGTTCACCATATACTTTGCTTGCAGCCTCGATTTCGCCATAAATACCGTTCACCGCATATCGAACGCCCTCAGAGGTTGCCCGGTAATGTACTTCAAAATTCTCCTTATGTTCCTCAATCAAGCCTTCTGAAATCAGCTGATCCATATGGCGATGGATCATTGTCAGGTTCTTACTCCGGCCATATATCTCTGGATATTTTCTCCTGAGCATGCGCTGTACATCGCCAATCGTCCTTTCTATGTGAAAATATTCGGTAGAACTGCCCCTGTACCTCCTCAGAAGGTAACGCACGATATCCTGCTTCACAGTTCCGGGGGGTAATGACTTCATGCAATTGTGCATACATCGATAATACTTAAGTATAACCATATAAAAAGTCATATCCGCCCCGCTAGGGGATATAAAAATATGTCTTATCTCTATACTTTTCATGGAACTACAAATCGTTTTTAAACGAACCGTGAGAAAATCGGGGAATAGCTATGTCATCGCCATCCCCCCAGAAATTGTGGAAAGCCTGAACCTCGTAGGTTCCAGAATGAGTTTTGAACTGAATGAAGCGGGCATCTTACTCCGGAGGCAGAAATGATAGACCTATCAAAACTAAGAGAAATAAGCCGCAGTGATGCAACATTAAACAGGATCGTATCAGAAGAACCGCTGCAAATGTCTGAGGCTGAATTTCTTCAGAAGTTTTCCTTATTCTGGAATCTACCAAAAACTCGCAAGGAGGCAGAAAAATGACAACTCCAAAAGGGCCGGCGAAGGCCCCTAAGGAACATGGCAATATGGATAAGCAAAACGGGGATAATAATTCTTTCATGCCATCGGAAGAAATCCGAGAAATTCTTAGCCAAGATCACACATTGCAATCAATTCAAGAACTACAAGACAATTGGGATCGAATACCAAGGGCATTCAAAAAAGAAGTTATTGACTATTTATCGGATGCACAAAGAGAATATGGGAAAGCATCGATATATGGCAAGAAAATAGAAAATTTTCTGACTTCAGTTTTACCGTCGGGCAGTGAAATTTTAAGAAAAATTAATCCTGCAATTCACCCAAAAAATAATGCAAAAAAGGATGATAAAGAAAAACAAAAAAACCTTTTCAAAACAAGGTTTGCCTACGATGGCTTCCATTATTGTGAATTCAGTGATAATGGTGTTCTCCGATTTCTGAAATACAGAGATGGCAACTCAGAAGTTATTTCAAGCGTGGAAATTCCCGATCCAGATGATGAAAATTCAGCGATAACAATCCTGCCGGCTCCTCAAATCGCTCAAACAAAGCGTGATCGGGCCCTTCAGGAAGATCGTAATGATGCGGTGAAATTCCCTCCAGCTCCCATTAGTTATGATTCCGAGTATGCCTTATATTGCGAACTGAAGGCATTTATTCACCAATTTATGGAACTAAAGCCTGAGGATGAAATTATAATTTCGCTCTACATTATGAAGGCATCGATATTCGACGTCCTCAAGGATACGTCCTTCCCTTTTATTCACATATTGGCTCCCTATGGCAAGGGAAAATCGAGGCTTTTGACGGTGATGTATGAGATAACACCATTCGGCTTCTATTCTGTGGACATAAAATCAGCAGCTCTGAAGCGCATATCGGATCTGTATGGCTCTCCCCTTTTTGTGGACGAAAAGGGCCAGATGGACAATGAATTAGCGGCAATACTCAATGGAAAATATAATGCCAATGCCCTTGTCCTTAACGCAAACAACGACATACAGCAGGGCTACTCTGCAATTATAGGATATAGGATATTCGGGCCGCTTGTCCTTGCTGGTAGAACGCCGTTCCGGGATGATGCCATCGAATCTAAGAGCTTTCAGATTAACATGGATTTTGAGCTTACCAGGGATGATGTACCCAGGAAGATCAAGGGAGACCTACTTGACAGCTTCACAGAAAGGGCCCGGTATATCAGGGGAAAGCTTCTTCAGTTCAGGGTAAAATGGCATGACCGTATTAATGGGTTCAAAGAAAGCGAATTTCTGAAGCCCTATGAAAAACATACAGAACCGAGGCTTTTTGAGGTTATATCTTTTTTTGAAGATCTTTTAGAAATCATACCGGAAATAAAGCCCGAGATAGGGGAAGTGCTGAAAGCCCAGATATTGAGAAATGCCCAGGTAGCAGCTGAAACACCTAACGGAATTATCGCTAACGAGGTCCTGGCACTCATGGACTCTCTGGAAGCCACTGAGGAATACAGCATCGGAGGGAGAAGCTACACTGGAATATACCTGAGCGCCATTTATGATGAAATTGGGAAGGATTACGCCAAGCAGACTGGAAAGATACTATTCGCATTGGGCCTAAAAACCGACAGACCCAGGATAACAAAAACAAGGAAGGGACCAGATGGTGAACCTCAGGAATACACAAAGAGGTATTCCATGGTAAGGATCCCAGATGAAAAGAAGAAAAACGAATTAAGATCGAGATATGACCCTGATTTCGTTATTGCTAAATTATCCAGCATAGAACAGGGTCAGCAAACACTCTTGGACGATGAGGACGATGAGGACGATGAAAATGGAAGGGGTACCCATAATTTCAGTGGTAAAAGCGATAATGACCCTGAATTTTCAAAGCACAGTGAACAAAATAAGAGCTCGGATTCCAATGGTGGTATTCAAAACAACAATGTATTCCAAGATGATAAAGTTATTGAAGAGAAAAATGGTAGTGAAAATAACGCTAATAAAAATGACAGCAAAGCATTAGAAATAAAGGATCAGCAATCAAAAGACCACGAAAAAACAGATACCCCCTCCCAAAATGATAGTCCTCATCGTCCTCTTAGTCCAGGCTTGCAAGGAGAACCTGCAAACTCCGACATCCAGAGTGAAAAACCAACTTTCAACATGGATCACGTTAGGGAATATATAATTGAAATTATGAGGGACGAAGCACCGAAAAGCCAATACCATTCGTTCAGCCAGCGGGAGATCATTGAGTTTGTTAGAGATAGATATCCTGGCATTGCGGTGGGGCCGGTTTTCGATCTGATTCATGAATTACACGCTAAAGGGTTCATCTATCAGCCAAAAGGGAAAAACT
>JAJZOM010000024.1 GCA_021811505.1 Thermoplasmata archaeon
TGAAGGGTGTTGATCCACAGAAAATTATCCTTTGCCACGGGGAAAACAGGGAAAAACTCGCCGAGGCACTGTCTGATTACGACGTCTCGCTTCCAATGAACGGAAACGAGTTCGAAGTTAATTAAGTGGATTAAGTAATTCAGTAAAGGAGCTCTATTGCTCCTTATTGTTTTTATTTTTCACGTTGTAAAGGTTATCCTATCCGGATTTTCTGCAGATATGTCCTGGCCTCCAGCGCCGCCTTTACTCCGCTTGCAGCAGCGGTAACGGCCTGTCTGTAAACACCGTCTGCTACATCTCCTGCTATATATAATCCGTCAATATGGGTTTTCACTTCATCGATGGTTTTGACATACCCTTTCTCATCAAGCGGCAATTTACCATGGAGAAACGCGGTATTTGGCCTGTGGCCTATAGCTATGAATACACCGCCCGATGGTAGCTCTTTCTTTTGCCCTGTATTCACATCCCTTATCGTAACAGCGTTAACTGTATTCTTTCCCAATATCTCATCAATTTCGCTGTTCCAGATTATGTCTATCTTCTCATTTTTCAGGACCTTATTCTGCAGGATTCTACTGGCCCTGAAACGATCTCTCCTGTGGATAATGGTAACCCTGTCAGCGAATTTTGTAAGAAACAGAGAATCTTCCATTGCAGTGTCCCCTCCACCAACAACCATTACTTTTTTCCCCTTGAAAAAAGGAGCATCGCAGGTTGCACAGGCACTGACACCCTTTCCAATGAACTTTTTTTCAGAGTCTATGCCCAACCACTGCGGCGAAGCGCCTGTGGCTATTATCAGGACTCTGGATTCGAAATTCCCTGAGCTTGTCACGACTCTGAAGGGTTTACTATCCAGATCGACCTCTGTAGCCTCTTCATAGACAAATCTGGCACCAAACCTTTCCGCCTGTCTTTTCATTAGCTGCATAAGGTCCGGCCCTTCAATGCCTTCCGGGAAAGCAGGGTAATTCTCAACCTTGGAAGTCAGAAGAAGTTGACCTCCAGTCAAAAAACCGGAAATTATCACTGGATGGAAATCCTCTCTTGCAGCATAAATTGCTGCGCTGAGTCCTGCAGGTCCTGCACCAATTATAATTATCTCTTCTGTCAAGATCTGTCACCGCCTATTCCAACTAACCGGACCCGCTATAATATGATGACTGCTTTTTCGGCATGGCTTGGAGACATCCAACAGAATATTGTGCAAATGCGCTCGGTTCACACCAGAACCGGTTATGGATCATTTTTGGAGGATACTATCAAAATCTCAATTCTTTCGTGAAGAAAGGCCGGATGGATAACAGGCATTCGAATTGCATAATTGAAGCTGCTTTTGACTGCAATCCAATTAACGAAACCCGGAGAACACACAATTCGTTTGAAAGTATCAGAAAACAGCATTAATACCAAAGCATGAGGGTGTCAACTGCCCAAAATTATTGTAAAACCGCGATTTACCGCATAATCTCCAGAAATGGTGCCGTTCAACTCAAACAATCAGGACAAATATTCATATTAGAAAGGAATACCAAGACAATGGATGAGCTTCTGACGCTAAAGAATATTCACATGGAATTCTCAACAGGCAAAAGCAAGCTCATCTCCGTGAATGACATATCATTCAGCGTCAGGCGTAACGAGTTCGTATCTCTGATCGGTCCTTCAGGATGCGGCAAATCAACCATTCTGAAGATGGTTCTGGGCCTAGTCAAACCAACCTCTGGCGAAATACTCCTGAACGGTGAGAAGCTGGGCCAGCATAGCAGCAGAATTGCAGTTGTGTTCCAGAACTCCGCACTGTTCCCATGGCTTGACGTGAAGAAGAATGTTGAAATAGTCCTTGAGCCAATAATTCGAAGCAAGGAGAAAAGGGAGGAGACCGCATTGAAATTCATAAAAATGGTTGGAATTGACGGTTTCGAAAATGCTTATCCCAGGGAACTGTCTGGCGGCATGAAACAACGCGTATCCATCGCAAGAGCTCTTGCAACCTCACCGGACATTCTTCTCCTTGATGAGCCATTTGTCGGCCTTGACGTTTTCTCGGCCCAGGCGCTCAGAGAAGAGCTTCTTGACCTATGGGAGAACAAAGAACTTCCTCCGCACACAGTTCTCATGGTGACACATAATGTTGACGAGGCAGTTCAGCTTAGCGACAGGGTAATTATCCTGAGCAAGCGCCCCAGTACTGTGATGGCAGAGAAAATAATCCCTCTTGAAAGGCCGAGAAATACAAGAAATGATTCTTTTTACCATGTTGTAGACGATGTGATAAAGACTATGTCGCCATAGTCTACGGGACAACGCCCATCAAAGCGAATGCGTTTATGAAATATTGAATCGCTATCCCTGCGACGAGGAGACCCAGAATCCTTGTGAGGGCCTTCAGCACTTTTTCACCGACGAGTCTGGTTATCCTCGTGGAATAGATGAAAAAGATGAAAATTATCCCCATGACGATTACTATGGAACCCAGCGTGAAAATGTCGATGATCGGGTTCGCGAGAATATCCCCTTTTACGAGTATTATTACAAGGGAAATTGCCCCAGGTCCCGCAATAAATGGTGTCGCGAATGGAACTATGCCTATGTCCTGTTCTGTCTGGCCTCCACCCATAGACTTTGGCCTGTCCCCTTCCCTGACCATTTCAATACCCATTATCAGGAGAATAATGCCGCCGGCTATTTCCAAGGCCTCTATGGAAATGCCGAAGAAGTACAGAAGATAGGACCCGAAAACCGTAAAGAAAACGAGAATCAACCCGCCATAAAGGGTGGCATCAATAGTAATTGATCTCCTTCTCTTCTGGTCAATATTTCCTGTCATGGCTATGAACAGCACAAGTGATCCAAAGGGGTCTATTACGACAAAAAGCTTTGCGAATATATCAAGGAACTGGATTATTTCAGAACTCAAGCGAAAATATATGTGGGGTGACTATATAAATTACGTCAATAGTCCGGCTGAACTTTTTAGGATGAATAGATGACATGCATGCTGGTATGCCAGTTGACGGAATTACAGCACAACAATACTGTATCCTCTACTGGCAGGCGATTTCAGCAGTGGTGCTGCTGGCAGCGCACTTAAGACTATCCATGCACGGCTGAGAATCCGGGTTTCCCGTCAAAGAGATAGAGATTTTCAGTCTTGATGTTATCAAATCCTGCCTCTGTTACACGTCTGAGCAGTTCAACCACCTCGAGAGCCCTGACAACTTCTCCCTCGTTGCCAGTAAACCTACATCGCCAGTGATCTGTGCAGAATGTTTCTGGCAATCCATTCGGCCAGACCTTTATGCCACGGTTCGTTATGACCCGTAGCTGCAAGGGGCCCACAGTTATCCGGCTAAGTTCGTCTCCAAGATCATTTGGCGAACCCAGGTCCCAATCCAGGAACACATCGACACCTACAAGGCGCTTTTCTGACTTTTTATGATGTTCATCCTTTTGCCACAGTGACATGGGGGTTGGTGTCTCGTAGGAGACGGGTTTGAGCGCCTTCGGTACTTCCCCCAGACGCTGGATGACCGCTTCTGCGAATTCGGCGGTGCCAACCTTTTGCCGGCTTACCCCTTCCTTGAAGATGTCGTATGTATGGACACCATCCTCAATAGTCTTTAGCCAGGCATTGTGTACACGTGCGGCCACATCGGATTGGCCGATATGGACCAGCATCATGACCGCTGCGAGAAGCAATCCCGATGGATTTGCGAGGTTTTGTCCAGCACGACGCGGAGCCGAGCCGTGAATTGCCTCGAACATCGCATACTGCTCTCCAATATTGGCAGATCCCGCAAGTCCAACTGATCCGGAAATCTGTGCCGCCACGTCAGACAGCACATCACCATACAGATTTGGCATGACTATTACATCAAAATTTTCTGGAGTGTCCGCCAGCTTCGCAGCTCCTATGTCAACAATCCATGTTTCATTCACAATATCGGGATATTCTTTTGCAATCTCATCGAATATCTTGTGAAACAACCCGTCTGTGAGTTTCATGATGTTGTCCTTTACAAAGCATGTAACCTTTTTGCGGTTGTTGGCGCGTGCATATTCGAATGCATAACGTATGACCTTTTCCGATCCGGGGCGGGTGATCAGTTTCAGGCACTGATACACCTGATCCGTTTGCCGATGTTCTATTCCGGCGTATAGATCTTCCTCGTTTTCACGGATTATGACCACGTCCATTGCCGGGTGCCTTGTACGAACAAACGGATGGTAGGATATACACGGACGAACATTCGCATATAATCCAAGTGCTTTGCGAGTCGTGACATTCAGGCTCTTGTACCCGCCACCCTGAGGTGTTGTGATTGGTGCTTTAAGAAACACTTTTGTCCGCCGCAGGGAATCCCAGGCACTTGGCTCTATTCCCGTTTCCACTCCACGTAAATATGCCTTTTCACCAATCTCCACAGTCTCAATTTCTATATTAGCCCCGGCAGCCTGAATGATATTCAGCGTCGCTTTCATTATTTCTGGTCCTATGCCATCTCCGTAGGCAACTGAGATAGGAGTTCTTCGTGTCATAATTTCATTCCTGATTCTTTTTATTTATTATAAACCGTTGTTAAGAATGTTCCAGGTAGGAAGCCTTCAATACACAGACTCCAATGCTGTGCAGGCGAGTTTAAAAACATGCAATGCACTCATTCCACAACGAAACACGAATCTAACCGGAAGGAAAAAACTTTCAAAACCCGGTGAGTTAAACGAATCACA
>JAJZOM010000086.1 GCA_021811505.1 Thermoplasmata archaeon
TATGAGTTTTCCACTCTCGATCCTTAAGTCGACGCAATCAGCTGTAAGCCCAAGGCCAAGCTCAGCTGCAACAAATGCTGCAATTTCCCTTCCATCCACTGTCGATGGATACAGAACAAATTTAGGGCTGCTTTTCCTTATGTATTCTGCTATGAACTGTGCTATGCATCTGCTCTCGCTTTCCTTCACAAAGACATATCTGTTTGCCGGCATACTCTTCAGTTCAGCAGGTTCTATGTTCCCAATCATAACGGTAGAAAGTCCTTCTGCCTGCGCAAGCTCGAAATTCTTGGAGGCAATCTCCATCGATACGATGCTATCTGAAACTGCAATTCCAAGTGCTATACCCTTTACACCATCTTCAGTGACAGCCACCTTCTCAATAGCGCTGGCATAACGTGTTTTGATTATCTGCAGTACAGCCTCATATACTTTCTCTCCGGATTCAAGGAATACTACCTTACGTTTGCTCTCTATGCGTTCAGTTCCGGCTACGACTGTCGGAGATTCGGTATTTCCTGAAATCCTGATCCCCAATTTATTCGAATCTATAATTTCCACTTTTCTGCTCATATCTGGAGTTCCCTGCTTTACCGCCCTTGCCCTGTTTATCTTCTCGCTCACGGAAATGACTGCGGGGAGTTTGAGTTCATATGTTACAATGCTCCTTTCAGCGTCCTGTTCTGCGGTGCATATTTCACCCGCGATTTCCAGCTTTGAGATCGAGGACTTGAAAGAGAAATTGCACAGTTTAGCCAGTTCAGGAGGCACCTGGGAGGTTTCACCATCCAGGGAGTATTTTCCCATAAGTACAAGGTCCGGCTTGTAGAATGAAACGAACGAAGAAAGTATCCTGGCCGTCACAAGGGTATCCGATCCGCCAAATGATCGGTCGGTAAGCAGAAATCCGCGGTCAATTCCCATCATGAGCGACAGGTTTATGATTTCCGCAGATGGTGGTGGGCCCATCGTTGCAACGGCAGTTTCCCATCCATATTTTTCCTTGATTCTCAGCGCCTCCTCAACAGCTTTCCGGTCGAAGGGATTCATCTGCAGGGGTACATTCTCACGGATTATCCTGTTTGTGGCTGGATCGAAGCCTATGCTGTTTACCTCAGGTATCTGCTTGGCAAAAACAAGTACTTTCATGCAATGTCGACCATTACGTCGCCATTCTCTACCTTGACTTTGTACGATCTGAGCGGACCTATATCACCTGCACTTTCCGGCGGGCTTACGACGCTGCCGTCTTCTGGATTGAAAGTCGCAAAATGATTGGGGCATATCAGGTTGCCGTTGTCGAGGAAGCCTTCGGAGAGATCATACTGCTCGTGGGTACAGTAAAGGCTGGTTGCATAGAATTTGTCCTTTTCACGTATGATGAGCAGTTCGTTGTTTCCGATTTTTGACTTGAACAGATCACCATCTTTCATCGCATCCTGTTTCAGAACCTTGTACCATGTCATGATTGATAATTTGCCATGAATAGTTATAATTTTTGTCTCGACTGCCGGTCTGCAAAATTATTAAAGAGATTCAAGGATACAGTATTCTGTAAGATAAAGCTGGTAATTTCATGGATCAGGATGTAAAGAGAAAATACCTTGAGGCTGGCAGATTAGGAAAGATGGCCCTGGAATACGGGGCATCTCTTGTCGCCCCGGGGGCAAAACTATTTGATGTTGCGGAAAGCATAGAGAAACTTATTATCGATAACGGGGGAAAACCGTCCTTTCCTGTCAACCTGTCGATAAACAATGAAGCAGCACACTACTCTCCATTTCGAGGAGACCAGAAGAAATTTTCAACTGGAGACGTGGTAAAGATAGATGTTGGCGCCCAGGTGGATGGATATCTCAGTGATAATGCTACGACTGTCGAGGTCGGTGAAGGCGGCAAATACAGCGATCTCATCCAGTGCACAAGGGACGCGCTGAATGCGGCCATAAGAACACTTAGGCCGATGATCTCCGCCAGGCAGGTAGGGTCCGCCATAGAAGGTGTGATATCGTCTCACGGATTCAAGCCGGTGAGAAATCTTGGAGGGCATGGCATAAGGAGGTATGATCTCCACTCCGAAATTTTCATCCCAAACTACGATGACGGAAATGCAACACAGATCAAGCCTGATACGGTAATTGCAATTGAACCATTTGCAAGCACAACAATAGGAATGGTGCATAACGGTCCTGGGGGAAATATATACATACTGAGCGGCACAAAGATAAGAAAGGATGAGATACTCTACCAAAATTTTAACACCGTTCCCTTTGCGGAAAGATGGGTTGCTGATATAATGCCGGATTACAAGGAATATCTCAGGAAAATGATGGGAAGCAAGGAGGTATCGCAATTTCCAGTGCTAAAGGAGCATTCGACTTCCAGAATTTCCCAGGCTGAACACACCATAATGGTTCTTTCCGATGAAATAATAGTTACAACAAAATAGCGCTAACGGAAGAATCCAAGACTTTTGTTCACCCTCGTCATAAGGTCATCAAAAACCATACCGATCTTACGATCCGCATCCAACGCTATGGCAGAATCACGTGTGAGCAATTCGTAATATTCACTCGCCAGTTGAAGGAATTCGGGAGTTTCAAAGCCGGAAATGGTCTTTCTTCCAGCGATTCTCTTCAGAGCAGTGGAAGGGCTGATCCTGAGGAATATTGTTATATCCGGCCTGACTGTAATAATCTGGGAGACATGTTTCATCCATTCTATGGTTTTCTCACGGGTCCCAAAATATTTCTCTATCACAGGTCCCTGGTATGCATAGGATGAAAGCAAGTACCTGTCACATATAGCTGTTTTTCCCTCGTTAATAGCCTCCTCAATTTCGAACTGGTGCCTGAACCTGTCTGCCGTAAACTGAAAAAACAGGTTTATCCCGCTTTCAACGTCAGTGTTCCCTTCATCTTTTATCAATTGCCTGAACCTATCAGTGGGTTCACGAGTCAGGAACGTCTCAAAACCCTCTTCATTGAGATAGGCAGAAAGCATTCTGGATAGGGTTGTCTTTCCCGAACCGTCAATACCCTCAATGGCTATGAACAATTTTTATCGTGGGTACAACTTGAATGAACTAAAAAAGGTTCTTGCCTCTTCAGTATTAGTTCATATATCAATTAAGGATTCCTTTCAATCATGGTGCTGTATGCAAAGGATATAATGAAAAACTATACGAAGACCTTTCCAGCAGATACAAACGCGCTTGATGGGGCAAAAATAATGCAGCAAGATCACGTTGGTTTCCTTATTGTACACGACAGTGGCGGGAAACCGGTTGGAATTGTCACAGAGTGGGATTATATCAGCAAGGTTGTTGCGGCGGAAAAGGATCCAAGAAAAGTCACGCTGGGCCAGATAATGAAGGAAGGAATAATCAGCGTTGAGGCGGAAACCCCAACTGAAAAGGTCACAGTGATCATGGGCAAGAATCTCATAAGGAGAATACCTGTATTCGAAAACGGGAAACTGATTGGTGTGATCACCTCAAGAGACATTATCCGGATATTCAAGGACTACATGGACAGCATTTCAGATATCATCGCAAGGTTTGGCAACTTCTGAAGAGTCCAGATGAAATACGGTGACAAGGTAATCCTGACCTCCAGCCTCGGTTCCTTTCTTTCTGTAGTAAACTCAACTTCCCTTCTTATTGCTGTCCCCACCATAATGATTGACCTGAATACCACATTTTTTCTTGTTCTCTGGATACTGATCTCGTATTCCTTGGCCCTTACTGTCTTTTCTCCGATTTTCGGCAAGTATTCAGATAAAATTGGAAGAAAGAAACTCTACAGCTCCGGTTACATATTCTTTTTCATAGGCTCAATGACTGCAGGAATCAGCGTCAATGCGGACATGCTCATCATTTCCCGACTGATCCAGGGTATTGGCGGGGCACTGCTCTTCTCGAATAGTCTTGCGATACTTACCGATACGTTCAAGGCAATAGAACTGAAAAGAGCCATAGCAATAAATGCCGCTGTGTTAGGGGTTGGCACAGCAATCGGTCCAATAATCGGCGGCTTGCTCACTGCCCTTAACTGGAGGACAATATTCTTCTTCAATGCCCCAATAGCACTGGTTGGTTATTTCACATCATGGCGCACACTTACGGAAGTTAAGAGGGAATTTCTCCCTGGGAAGTTTGACTTCAGAGGGTCAATATTGTTCTCATCATTCCTTATACTGATCATAGTTTCTCTCAGCACAGGCCCATTCATCGGATGGACCGACCCTCTTATCATTGCTATGCTTGTAGTTTCAATTGCTTCTCTTGTATC
Source organism: Thermoplasmata archaeon (assembly GCA_021811505.1). The sequence continues at coordinate 4,293 of JAJZOM010000086.1, forward strand.
CTTCATCCTTATGGAGAAAATAACAAGAGATCCACTCATAAACATGGATCTTTTTGGCAGGAAGGCGTTTTTTTCGGCGTCTTTTTCAACTCTCCTCAATTCTGTATCCCGCTTCTCGCTCATTTTCATTCTGATACTTTATCTACAGGGAACTGCCGGTTTCTCTCCTCTAATTGCAGGGTTTCTTATGATTCCATACGCAGGAGCCATGGGATTCATGAGCTATTATTCCAGTTCTCTGATGGGACACATTGGAGGAAAGTCGCTTCAGATTATAGGACTCGCAATGGTAGGTGCAGGTTCAATTGCATTTCCGTTGACGCTCGGCGCATTTGATTACACATTAGTATCGATGCTGATGATCCTTACAGGGCTCGGAATAGGGATATTCTATACGCCAAACAATTCCGCGCTCATGCTCTCAGTTGATCCAGGGAACAGA
>JAJZOM010000227.1 GCA_021811505.1 Thermoplasmata archaeon
CAAAGGGTGTTTCAATCAAGGACTTTTTATTGCGTTCTTAAAAAAATACGGCTACAGTTTTATCGATTCGATCGCGCTCTCAATCCTGGGGCTCCTGGACGAAAGTTAGAACCGTATTTTCGGTTTTTTGTGCCTAGAATACAAGCCGAACAGAAAAACCGCACCAAGAGCAAAACCGCCAACGGTAAATTCAATGTGTTCCAAGAGGAAACTGGCAATTTTCTCTCCGTAAACTGTAATTCTGCTTCCCACCAAACTTATCCCATTCACAGAGATATACGGATCCTGGGTTACAACTGATACCCCTCCGGACGTATGGAAACTGAAATTAAAAATCACGTACATCCCTTCCTCGCGGGTTATGTTCGTAACGTTGCTTGCTATGATATTGTTGTTATACTGGAAATCATTTCTCCACCAGTAAAGAGCTTTTGTAGTGTTATTTCCGTTACCTGTCTGCATTGCCAGTCCACCGTATGTGCCATTGGCACTCCGTGCTTCTATGCTGCTGTAATTCAACTGCTGTGCGTTTTCTGAAGCTCTGATAGCCTGTATCAAAAACAGGGAATAGTTATCATTGTTTGTACTGTTGTGAGGGGCACTGAAAACAAGGCTGAATGATGCTTTGAGTGTCGAGGAGTTGATCCCGGTGAAGACAGAATTCGAACTTTGAGTTCCATTGAAAATTGAGAGGGGGGATACCGGCCCAAGATAGTGGGAGATGTTCACATAGGCGTGCGCAGGAATTGCGGTAACTGCACTTTTTGATTGATCTGCACCGCCGCCTGTATTGATATACTTTCCATAAAAATCACCCAGATCCGTGCCTGAAACAGGGATAAGCGTGAATGATGACTCGTATGAGTATGTATCTGAAACGTTGGAAACTGTCCAGTTCATTTTTTCAAATTGTGATCCAACAGGTCCCTGAGGGGTTGATAGAACCATTGCCCAGTATGAAAGATTCACATCCACGCTGTTAGTCACGTTGATGGTTACTTGTGGAAAATCCGCAAGGCTGATCTCGTTTTCGCTTTCAGATCCGAACGAAACCTGTGAAAACATCAAAGTTGATGAGATCATCAAGATTACGAGTGCCACAAGGAATTTTGACACATTTAATATTTGCTCTTGGCATAAAAAACTTATGGAACAGGGGTGTTCCATAACCGTTTACAGCAGGAACTTTCTATGGCTTTCAAGAAGGTGAAAAAACTGCTTTCGTCAATAATCGGAATAAAGGCTATACTGGCTGCAATAGCACTTGTATCTGTCGCCTCGGTCGCAGGAATAGCCGCAGGACCCAGCATTGGACATGCCTTGGCTTCTACAGCGCCTGCTGACAATTTGACCGCGGCCCAACAGGCAGCACTATCATATGTCAGTCAGAACTACCCCGGAAATGGGACCGCAAAGATCCTGAAGACAGAAAACGATACGGAACATGGAGTTCCTGTTTTCGACATAAAGGTTCTGGCACCCAATGGTCTGGTATATGTCGTTCAGGTAAACCAGTCCAGCAACCAGGTAATTTCCGCGCATCTTGCAGAAAACCAGGATAGCGGAGAAGTGGGAGAGGGACAGTCTGTGGACGACAATTCCACTGGTAGCGAAGATAACCAGAATACGACAAGTCCCACGGACAACTGATCTTATATCTGGAAAAGCAAATAATATTTTTATTCATATTCTTTCGAAATGATTGACCACCATTAATTTTTCCAGTCTTTTCGTTATTTATTTTTAACCTGATGAGCTTCGGCATATTCACCAGACGATGTTTACGTTGGGTTTCAGAGTGTTTTGAAACCGGCCACTCCAATTAGTTCCTCAGGCGTCTTGTGGTTGTATTACGATAGACCTTCTGATTTATTATTAGCATGAAGAAGAGTGTTCTTCTGTCCATGTAATTTCTACCTGGTAATTAACAGATTTTGTAGGCTACCAATTTAGAACTGTCATTGAATTCGGTCAATTATTATCAAAAGTTTAAAATATTACCACATTGTATACACTGCTGATAGACAATGACTATCGGTGCGTCTAATGGTGAATTGAGTCTTGAGACAAAGGGAACGACAGGACAAAAAGTAACTGTGGCGTTGCTGCTTTTAATCCCTATGGCAGTGTTTGCGATAACGCCAATCTACAACTTCAAGGCTCCGGAATTGTTTGGTTTGACCTTCTTCTATTGGTTTGAAATTGTGTGGCTGGTCGTGACGTCGGTTGCATACACCATGGCTGCCTGGTTGCTGAATAAGATGGAGGGTGGTGAGTGATGAACAACTATGTGGTTCTATCCGTTTTCATCTCCCTCTTCGTGATCTTCGTTGGTCTTGGTTTCTGGAGTTCAAGATTCAGAAAGGGTGACATGAGTGATATTGGAGAATGGGCACTTGCTGGAAGGAAACTTGGTGGATACCTTGCCTGGTTTTTGGTGGGTGCTGATCTGTACACTGCCTACACTTTTATTGCAATTCCCGAACTGCTTTACGAGAAGGCAGCAATCTACTACTTTGCAGTTCCCTATGTCGGTATGGCTTTCGGTATAGCCATGATCACCATGCCAAGGTTGTGGAAGATTTCGAAGGGAAAAAATTATGTCACTGCTGTCGACATGGTTCAGGACAAATTTAACAGTAAAACACTTGCCATCGTTATAGCTCTCACTGGTATAGCAGCGGAACTTCCTTATATAGCGCTTCAGATCTACGGAATGCAGGCAGTACTTACCGTCATGATAGGCCAGCTCACCACAGTCGACACTGTAACTATAACTGAGATTTCCCTTGTTATCGCGTTCATAATTCTTGCCGCATTCACCTTCACCAGCGGATTGAGAGGCGCGACAATTACTGCTGTGATGAAAGATGTTATCATATTTGCAACCGTCATAGTTGTGATTGTCCTCGTTCCAATGTACATTGGCGGATTCGGTCATGCGTTTGCCTCCATGAAGGCCAGTTCTGCGCCGAGTTATGAATCGCTTGCACCGCTTTTCCTGAACGGATTTATCAGTCTTTCCATAATGAGTGCTCTTGCCCTTTATCTCTATCCGCACGCCATCAATGGGGTATTCAGCACAAACTCCACTAAGAGGCTGAGATACAGCACAGCCCTGCTTCCTATCTATGGTATCGGTCTTGCTTTTCTTGCACTTTTTGGAATCCTCATATACGGATCTCCGGCCGCCCTTGGCTATGTTTCCAAGTACGGCGCTGTAACTGTGGTGCCTTCTCTGATTTACGCCGAGTTCCCGGACTGGTTTGTTGGCTTTGCATTCCTTGGTATATTCATCGGAGGACTGGTTCCTGCGTCCATAATGGCAATATCCCAGGCAAACCTGCTCACCAGAAACGTTGTCAAGGTTTTCAAGCCCGATCTGAGTCCCAAGAGTGAGGCAAGAATGGCCAAGTGGTTTTCTGTCATGTTCAAGTTTCTTGCCCTCGCATTCATATTCCTGATATCTTCCACCTATTCACTTGAGCTTCAGCTGATTGGTGGAATAATAATACTTCAGACACTGCCCGCAATATTCCTTGGAATGTATACAAAGAAACTTGAAAAATGGTCGGTTGGCCTGGGGTGGGCTGCAGGCATAATACTTGGTGTCTACATGATCTATTATGCGAACTTTGTTCAGGACAAATTCCCGAGCCTTGAGACTGTTCTGTTCAAGTTCTCCACGCCCTTCAGTTTCCTTTACATAGGTCTAATAGCGCTTGTGGTGAACCTGGCGATTAGCCTTATCGGCTCCGCCATCGCAGCGTCCTTGAGGGGTCATCCAGCAGTCTCTAAAACAGAGTCGGAACAGACCGATTAAACTCTCTTTTTTTATTTTTAAATTTAATATTTTTATTGTTACCTTTTCGTTTTTGCCATTAGAACACCTCAGGACACTCATCATTTATATTTGGGGGAACAATTCGTTTTTATGATGGAGATAGACACCTTCGAGCGATTTGGAAAAACTTTCCAGTATATTAAGATGAATATGGACAAAGCCCCGCTGGTTATAATAAGGGGGCCCAAGGGATTTGTCATGTGCGGGTATCTGAACATAGAGGCTGCAGAAAAGCTTGGAGACATGGCTGTAAGAGTTACCGGAGTCACTGATCTGGAGTCAATGCTTGGAAGCAAAGTTGCACAAGTTACTTCAAGAGCAAAAAATGAGGGAATCTCTGAGGGTCAGGTCGTGGGGGACGTCATCAAATACCTGTAATTATCTAAAGATGTCGGAGCATAAATAAAAAGAATTATTATATCAGACCATATCCACATATATGTACGGGACAATATTTGGCTGGGAACTTTTTGTTCTCGTTGCAGCGTTGATAGGTCTCCTGTATGCTGCAGTGCAAAGCTACCTTCTCCTGAGGATCAAGGTTGATGAGGAAAAGCCTCTCCAGATTTCAAATTACATAAAAGATGGCTCTAACGCCTTTATGAAAAGGCAATATACAGCGATTTTTTCGTTTGCTGTTGTGATAGCGATAGTGATATTCCTAGCATTTTATGCAGGTGGGCAACACACAGAATCATGGCAACTCGCAGTTGGATTTCTCGTTGGGTCAATAGGATCTGCAGTTGCGGGATTGATCGGCATGAACATATCCATAAGATCCAATGTCAGATGTGCAATCAGAGCCAAACAGGGCCTTAACCCCGCTCTAAGAGTTGCATTCAGAGGTGGAAGTGTTACCGGTCTCAGCGTCATATCC
>JAJZOM010000109.1 GCA_021811505.1 Thermoplasmata archaeon
ATCGAGGCGAGCGCAAAGGTTCTGAAAGTGAATTCAGCAACACCCCTTGAATCGTACACAAAATCCTTCTCCCCCATATCGGGGTAAAGTTTCCTCAGGATATCCCTGATCTCAGCGTAGAAATCCCTGTAAATGAGCACAACACTCAAGCATATGAAAGTATAAATTAATTGTCGATTCCCGTACACTCCGTCCACCGGATAAGGTGGTAACTGATTCACTCAGGGACCTGTATGGTTATGCCCGCGTTCTTTAGGTGGTTCAGGAAATCAGGGTAGCTCTTTGCGATTCTTTCTGCGTTCTCATGAACAATTTCAAAACCAGAAATTATTCCGGCTATAATCCCGCTCATTATCATCCTGTGATCACTGAAAGAGAGTCTTCCGGGATTGACAATTCCGTTTTTGGCTACAACATGAATTGAATCATTGTTAACGTTGCACTGCCCGCCAAAAGCTTCAACCAGTCTGCAAATCTCGGAGATCCTATCGCTCTCCTTTAACCTCAGCCTGCCTGTGTTTCTAAGAATGATGCCGTGCTTAGAGAACAGACCCAATACAGAAAGAGGCGGTGCGAGGTCAGGATTCTGATCAACGTCGATCTCAAGGACTGAATCTGGCAGTTCCATACGGTGAAGATGCAGACCTTCAGTATCAAATTCGGGTTCAAGGCCAAGCTGGAAAAGGAAATCGATTATTGTGGAATCCGGCTGGCTGCTGCGGGGATTCAATCCCTTAAGTTCAAAAATTCCATCTGAAACAAACAGTGATAGAACTATCCAGAAAGCCGCCGACGAAAAATCACCCTCCGCAATCACTTCGACAGAATCTTCCTCTTTTACCCTGGATACGCTAATCATGTTGCCGTTGATTGTTCCCGCATAGCCAAAATGGGACAGGCATGAAAGGGTCAGGTCTAGGTATCCGGACGATACGACGGGACCCTGTAGAGCCAGTTCAAAGCTTTCCATTCCTCCCAGTGCAAGGTATGCCAGTGCGCTGGAGACAAACTGGGAACTCCGGTCACCCCTTATTTGTCGATAATGAAATGTTCTGTCTGTAGCATCTATGAGATACCCATCGCTGGTCTTTTCAATGTGAACAGAATTCTTCCCAAGGAAATCCAGCAGATCGTCAAAAGGTCTCTCCATGAGCTGATCACTGATCTTCAGACGGGCCTTGCAGCCCGCGCCTGCAAGCATTCCCATAAGAAGTCTGGATGAGGTACCTGATTCCCCACCGTTTATAAAATCCGGACACCCGAAGTTAGGACACACTTTTAATGCCTCACTGTTCCGCGAAACCACGGAACCGCATCTTTCAGCGGCCGCAACCGCTATCTCCTCGTCCTCGCATCCAGACGGATTGCGAATCGAAATATCTTTGTTCATGAAGGCAGAAAGAAGGATGTAACGCTGTGTCACGCTCTTGGATCCGGGTACAGTTATTGACCCATGTATCACGCCAGGAAGAACCTTTATGTTCAAGATACCTCCGCCACAATGGCTCTTCTGTTGCTGAATCTTGTTTGAACATGCATGTATCCTGGAATCATTTTCACAACCTCAGGAATACCGTTTTCAAAAATACCATATAATGCAGGTCCCTTTCCCGACTGTGAGGCATGACCTGCTCCCATGCGAAGAAGAGATCCGACCGCAATTAGATCCAACCCGAGTATCGATCCCATTGCAAACCCGTTCAAATCCATTGCTTCAAGAATATTTCCATCCACCGCCTGCCTGAATATCCTGTCAAAACAAGCCGAATAATGGGAGAAGTTCTCCAGGGAGATGCCCGAAGTCGTTCTCCTTATCCCTTCGGGATAGGCAATCAGAACCGGGTACTCAGGAATTTGACCTCTGGCAAGTATCTCCATCTTCATGTTATCCGTTATGCAGTAGCCTCCGAATAAACATGAACATAGATCATCAAACGCCCCTGTCAGGGAAGTTCCGTTTGCGACTGAAGCAAGGGCAGCTTCCTTGAGGATCTGAACATCATCCAGGTGGAGATCATTGATGGATATCATCCCAAGAATGATGCCGAGCGTAAGTGCACTGCTGCTCTTCAACCCTGCCGAAACTGGAATCCCGCTCTCCACATTAACAGAATAACTTCCGGAAAGGTTCAGCCTGTTTTCAATAAAGGATATGGTTTTCCCGATCACCTGATCACTGGAGTTTGAACCAGATTTCGTCATGGTGATCTCCATGGGCAGATCAACGGATACTGCACCTCCCAATCCAGTTGAAAAGGCAGAAATGATCGATATGCCGCCATTGATTCTCACCCTGACTTTTCTAATCATCACCGCCTCCCCAGATCGTCTATGATGCTCTCAAACCTTCCTGTATCAGGCTCTCTCTGAAAGAGAATTCTGAACGATTCCAGCGCCTGGCCGAGGTACATCTTAACGCCATTCACAACAGTTTTCCCATTCGCCTTCATGTATTTCAGAAATGGTGTTTCTGTGGGATTGTACACAAGGTCTATTCCGGCGGTGCTCCTGTCCATCAATGTTTCAGGAAACGGCAAGGCAACTTCATAATTTTTCATTCCCAGCGGTGTGCAGTTTATAAGGACGTCAAATGATGCATCAGCAAGATCATCCCTTTCAACTATCACCATATCGTCGTAACCCCCCAAATGCCTTAATTTCCTGGAAGCTTCCTTTGCATTGCTTGACAGTACAGTGAATGTGACGTTGGAAAACTCGCAAGAAATATATCTGAATACTGTCCTGAAAACTCCTCCGGTTCCTGCTATACACACACTTTTTCCCTCAAATTCTATGCCATTCCTGTTGACCAGATATGAAAACCCAGCATAGTCAGTGTTGTATCCGGTGGTTCTTCCGTCATAATTACGCACCAGATTCACAGATCCGGTCTCTCTGGCAATCCTGTCCAGCTGATCCATATATTTCAGGATTTTTTCCTTGAGGGGGGATGTTACGTTGTAACCAATGAAATCAGGCGATGCGTATTTCAAAAAATCTCCCAGAAGATCCGGGGGAATGTCCATGGGAATATAGAAAGAATCTATGCCTGTTTCCCTGTAAATCCTGTTGAACAGATACTTTCCCCAAGACTGCTCCACAGGAGTGCCGATGAGACCAGTGAGTCTAGCGGTCATTCTTATCAGATCCTGCAAATTCGGAAAGCAATTTTGTTATTTCAGCAATAGGAACACTCGACGTTACAATATCGCCAGGCGTCCTGATCAGAGGGAGATTGACAGAATCAGAGACCTTCTTCTTGTCGTTCTCCATAAAGCGAACCAGATCAAGGGGATCAAATGCGGAGATATCTGGGAGATCAATTCCGGAAGATTTCACGATCCTGACCACATCCCGGTATGTATCTTCTGTGCACATTCCTCTCTTCATCGATATATACGCCTCAAACATCATCCCTTCTGCGACTGAAACTCCATGGGACAGTTTATTCTCAGACGCTGCTTCAAGCGCGTGCGCAAGCGTATGACCCAGATTCAGGATTGCCCTTCTTCCCATGTTGTCATGAGAATCCCCTGAGACAAAACTTGACTTTATCAGTATGGACTTCCTGATGATCCCTTCCAGCAGTACAGGATCGCGGGTTTCAATCACTTCAGGTTTTGAAGTGAAGGACAGGATTTCCGGATCACTTATGAGGCCATATTTTATGATCTCTGCAATCCCATCAAGAAAATCGCTTCTGCTCAGTGTTTTCAGAAATGAGAGATCACAGACAATGTCCCTGGGGTCATAGAAGGTTCCAATGACATTCTTTACGTGGCCATGATTCAGCGCATTCTTACCGCCAATAGCACTGTCAACCATTCCAAGCAATGTTGTTGGAAAAGCCTCGAGAGTGATCCCCCTCTTGTAAGTTGAGGCAACAAAACCTGCCATATCACCGATAGTCCCTCCGCCCATGTAGGAAATGAAGGAATCTCTGTCCACATTTCTGTCAATCATATCCTGGATGACAAGAGAATACATCTCAAGAGATTTTGATTTTTCTCCATCGGGAATGATCTTAACATGACCATTTTTGTCTTCACGGATGTATGCAAGGAGTCCGGGGTAAAGTGAAGACACTTTTTCACTTACAATGTAATACCCACCAGTTTTCAGGCGGTTTTCAATGAATCCGTGCGTCACATTGTCCCCAATGGTGACGGTGGAATTGATCCCGAAATCTTTCAGGGGTAAGGTGCCAGATTCCATGATATCTTAATTCCTATCACAAATAAGAATTTATAAAATGCCAAGATCAGAACCAATGACAAGAAGGGGGGTCCCATTCCATAATATTAGCGTTAACGGGTATACGAAAATTGCAAACCATGGAATGATTGGAAGCAACCGGACTGCAGCACTGGTGGGTATGGATGGAAAGATAGACTGGGCTTGCTTCCCCAGTTTCAAGGACAATCCAGTCTTCGATTCGATACTTGACTCCCAAAAAGGAGGGTACTTCTCAATCAAGCCTGCTGAAAATGACGACATAACGGTAAGGCAGGGTTACTTTAAAAACACCAATATTCTTGTAACGGAATTCTTCAGGAAAAAAGCGAAGGTACTGGAGATTACGGATCTAATTCCGGCCAGCGAATACACCATGGTCAACTTCCCGGAGATTCACAGGCGCGTTGCATCATTTGATGACGACACGGTGATGAGGGTGGAATTGTTTCCCTCATTCGACTTCAGATCTGGAAACCTGA
>JAJZOM010000134.1 GCA_021811505.1 Thermoplasmata archaeon
TATGCGAGGTGATTATTGATCTTAGGCAGTCTATATCAACTCCGTCATCTTCTTTACACTCGGTAAATCCAGGAAGATCTGACACATTCATTACGCGTATCCCTCTTGATCTCAGAATTTCAGCTATAGTGGTTTTACCAGATCCGGGAATCCCGGTAAGGCAGATCATAATGGCACCCTGTTGAGTGTTCTGGCTTTCCGAGCAATGTTTTCCAGTTCGTATGGTCTGCTGATATGTCTTCTGGCAATAATGGGAACGTCATATTTACCGGGAATTAGTGTCCTTTCCTGCAATCTGTATCGAGGAAGAACCTCTTTTCTCCTGCAGTTTCTGCATCTGTAATCCATGTGCCCTCTGCTCTCCATTACATTGCCACAAGACTCACACACAGGAGAACTCCGCACAAATATCTGTGAGACAGATATCACTTCCATCTTCTCAACGTTGAGGGTTCCTTTCCTGTAGGTTCCGAAAACTCTGAGTTCGTCATTCGGTTTGAGATTCCGGAACAGTTCCCTGAACTCCTTCGTTGGTTCAAATGCAGCCAGATCTATTGAGCCGGATTTAGTTCTGAATCCGATAAAATAATGGGACCCTTCAATAATCCGCGGAAGGCCTTCAACGTAACCTGTTACTTCATAAGAGCAGTTTTCCATGAATTTTTCAGAGTTATGGATTATATGATCATCACTCCCCTGGTTTGTGGAAAAAATGAGATACCGCTCATGCGCTATCAGCGATGATTTTAGCATTTCCGGAACCGCCTCTAGGATTGGTTCGTATTCAACCCCCCTGACGCCAAAGACAACAGGTGTACGTTCCTTCGGAAAAATGGCTGCGTAGCGGTTATGTGGATCAAAGTTGTTAAAAGTTCCTGGAATCGAGTCAAACCAGCGTGCGATTGACTCCTTCACGCTGGCTTCTATCCTTTCTGGCTTTGGGTATCTGTAGACAAGGAGTTCATATGTGGTACTCAGCATAGGCCAAGAGATAGCTGCAGCGGCCCCAATTATTCCTCTTCCGGATTTAACCTTGATGAATATCCCTCCGTTTTCAATTATGAAATTTTCTGCATGATCTATGGAAACTTCACCCTGTACAGATTCCCAGTACAGTCCTTGTGGGAATCTGGACCGGGATATCACTATTCCGGGATTGGTATCAGGGTCCTCCAGTTCCGAAAATTCCATGACCGCATCGCGGGATAGCCCTATAAGCTCGTCAACTGATGGCTCTTCCGAAACCTCCGCATAGCTCCTGATTTCCCTGCCGTCAAATTTACCTATTACGGTTTGTGTACCCTTACCTTTTGCAAGGTTCACAACGAGTGCCCCATTGCCCCTTGTCTTATATTCAATCGCGGGGTTGAGCCTGACCAGTTGCGGAAATCCGATGACATCAAGTTTGGATCTCCTGATAATCTCGGTAAGAAGGAATGTCGTGCACATACCTTCTCTTGAATCTGTGTCATCCAGAGCCACGAACATCTATGTGCCAAATCTCCTCTTCCTGTTCTGGTACGACAGGATTGCCTTCAGGAAGTCTGTTTTCTTGAGATCAGGCCAATTGACATCTGAAAAGTAGAGTTCCGAATAAGCTGACTGCCAGAGAAGGAAATTTGAAATCCGTTCTTCACCGCTGGTACGGAATATCAGGTCTGGATCCGGGAGATTCCTGTCGTAGAGGTATTCCCTGAATTTCTCCTCTGTTATGCTGTCAATGTCCAGTTTGCCATCCTGTATCGAACGATACATGTTCTTCATGGCGGCGATAATTTCCTCTCTCCCCCCATAACCGATGGCGAGGTTGAATCTGAATCTTTCGAAGTCTTTTGTCGCTTGTTCCACATGGCTTATGGTCTCACGGAGATATTCAGGAAGTTTCATCCTGTCGCCTATTACGTTCACCCGGATTTTGTTGTCATAGATTCTCCTGTCTTCGAGAAGGTCGTTTAGAGCATCATTAATAAGGTGAAAGAGAAAATCAACTTCATTTCTGTCCCTCCTGAAGTTCTCTGTGGAGAAGCCGTATACCGTTACTATTTTCACCCCTACGTCCATGCACCATTCGAGAACCTCCTCAAGTTTTTCCTTACCTCGGATATGCCCCTCATTGTCTGAAATACCGATGCTTCTGGCATATCGCCTGTTTCCATCAGTTATTATGCCTATGTGTGCTGGGACTTCATTTTTCTTGACCTCCTCAATAAGAATTTTTTCATAGACCTCGTAGGTCAGGTCTCCGATGCGGTCAGCAATCCCCGGGGTAATATTCCTCCCAGCCATGTTAACATTCACCCTTGGAAATTATCATTCGTCTAATACTTAAATTTCGCAGATATGCCTCTACAACCTCTGTACAGTTCGCAAAAGCTTTGGAGATTTCTTTTTTAACTGTTCTGTTTAAGCCGTTGAGTTTGGCATAAATCAGGGTTCCATGAATTGATCCGAAGATGCCGCGTTTTATCCTATTTCCCATGAAGCACCATCGGTTCAGCAGTTCAGTATGGCATTCGGGATCATTTATGTGCCCTGCTTTCGGTGCCCTCGCATATATGATGGTCTTTCTTTTTATGGTCCGATTTATTAATCTGCAAACATCCTCGTCGTTGTAATAGTAGGAATCGTCTGGCATTACGGCATATCTCAGTTTGCCACCCATGGAACAGACATGAAAGGTCTTCCTTGATATCCGTAACAGATTCATTGCCTTGCTTGCCCCCCATTTACATCGATTTTATAGATTATTAACTATATGGGTAAAGAGATTGCGAAGTGATCTAAATAATTATTCTCTCAATTTACGTAATGCAAGCGAATACATGCTCTGCGTCTTTGAGTAACCATGCACCACGCGTTTGGCTCTGAGCTCAAATCCCATATCCCTGAATGTTTCCATCCTGTCCTCAAGTTCCTGAACATTGAGAATTTCATAATAATTGATAATCCCACCCGTTTTCAACGTTTTTTTCGCAGCAGTCACAAATGAAAATGCTTCATGTGGAAGATTCATGATAATTCGATCCACACCGGAGAATTCCACAATTTTTTCTGCTGAATCGGCACAATAAGAGGTTATTTTTCCACGGAGATTGTTGTTTGCGACATTTTTGTGCAGAAGTTCGATTGCATACGGATTGCTGTCTATTGCAATTATATTGGCATCTCTTTCTTTTGCAATGTTCAGAGCAAAAGGACCAACGCCGGCAAAAAGATCTATGACCGTTTCCCCATCCATAACTTCCTTCGCAACAAGCATTCTCTCTGTGGCCAGTCGTGGGGAAAAATAAACTTTGGAAACGTCGATCTGGAACATTATTCCGTTTTCTCTGTATTTTGTTAAGTAAATTTCTGACCCGCTGAGGAGTTTCAAGTCTCTAAGCCGGTACTTCCCTGTGATTCCCCGATCCAGGTAAACCGCCTTAATATTCGGATGCGTCAGGATAAGACTTCTTGCCAGTTCAATTGCCCTTTCTTCTTCACGTATTTTTGTTATTGCGATTTCCCCGATAAGATCAAATGCCCCACCTGCTTCCTTCGGTAGAAATTTTATTTTCGACTGTAGTCCTTCGACATCTACAACCTCTGACCCCGGCATTTTTTCTTGCCCGGTAATGTCCTGTTTTAAGGGAATCAGGACAAAATCGTCCCCTTTCTGTATCTGGTAATTGTTGTCAATGCCATCGGCTGACCTCATTCTCGATATATACCGTTGGGCATCCTTCTTTGGAACTTTCAGATGCTTTGTCACCTGTGTCTCCTTGCCAGAATGGTTCTTGCGTGATTTATGGTATCTCCTGAAAGCTTTTCAGAAAAACCTGCTATCATAGATATATCCTTCTCACTCGCTTCAGAGAGATCCTGCAGTGTTTTGAAGCCTGCGTTGTGGAGACGCCTTGCCCTGACTCTTCCTATGTTAGGGATCGCAATAAGCTCCCAGACCTCTTCCCTTATGCCTTCTTTTATCCTGATATTAAGCATCTCAAAATATGCCCTCTTTTCAGGTAGAAGCATTGATGAGAGTCGCGAAAGGGCGTAAGATATCCATTCAGCACTGCTAACCTTTGCCTGAATGTCTCCGGGGCCTATGCCGAACCTTTCAATGATTGCATCAATTGAGGTTTCCTTTATCCATTCCAGAAGAACCATGGCAGTTTTTGCCCTTGGATAGACATCCTCCCGGCTTCGCTCCTCAATGTCGTTTTCCTGGAGGAAAAATAGTATGTCGTTGGTTTCATCCGTCTTTACCGTCAAGGGAATAACTTCCGGAGTACTGCAAATATAAAACAAGGAGCGCTCATCTGAGATGTTACCATTCTCTATGTATTTCTTAAGAATGAGGGCAGATACGGGGTCAATGTATAGATCGCTGACTATCTTGCCAAACTTTGTGACTGTCAGGTTGCCGTCATTTTTCTGTATGAAACCGTTCTCCAGAAGAAACTCAACGGATTCTTCGAATTTACTGGAAAAGATGGAAATGTCCGTTTGGTATCCGAGGAGAGTCTTCTCATGGAACCCGATTATATCCGGGACCGAGCGTGATAGTCCGGTGCTTATAAGTGCCAGGCTATTGAATCTTATGAGATCTTCTCTCCCAAGACTTGAAAATAATGGCTCCGGTTCGCTGTTAATATATTCCCATGCATGATCCATTGAGTTTTCTGATGCTGAAAATATGAGGCCGTACCCAACGTTG
>JAJZOM010000309.1 GCA_021811505.1 Thermoplasmata archaeon
ATTTTAAGGTCTATCCTAATTGGAATATTCACCTGTTCGGATCAGGAGAATTTTCATTTTACGTTAACGGTTCACTGATATTCTCCGGAGAATCTGTCAATGAATATTCTTTTAACCATACCTTTAAGAATGAAAATTTTGCCAACGCGTCTCTGATTTTTATGGGTGTTACCTATTCCTTTGATGATGTCATTGTAGGACCACTAAGCTCCCAGGAGATCCAGTCGGTGAATATCATCTCGTATTTTTCCAATCAGGATCAATATCTTACCGTTCCTTCAGGCAGTTCTGGCGCTCTGATGTATCCAAATTGGATTATAACGATGACAAGCACCCAGGAAACGAATTATTCCATATTCGTAGACGGGGCAATAGAATATTCCGGCACTTTCCAGGGCACGAAAGAGATCAATGAAACCATCACGGCAAGTACTGTAACTGTTGCTGTATCAGTGGGGCAGAAGATATACAACTATCCCGATGAACTGGTTGCCCATGAATCCGTTGCAAGATATTATGGACCACAGCCACCATCTCTTGCATATACTGCGAGCCAGTATGAATATGCAATTGCAAAGGGATTCATGGCTGCACTGTTTGGTTTAGCGGTATCATTCCTGATTGTGCGCAAGTACGTAATTGAACGGAAAAAAAGAGACGTGGTGATCATATGAGCTTCTGGAGTGATCGGAAGAATAAGAAAAACGCAAAGCTAGCTCAAGATATCAGAGAGGAAAGGCAAGAGATACAAAGGCAGGTCAATGAGGATGCTATTGTCAAAAGAAACATTCAGAATTTCGGATCATTCCGGAATTTAATTCGCAAGTCGTTTCCACAGATCATAATGGGTCTTGTAGTGATATTTCTGGAATATATCACCATAGGATTTGCCTATACGATTGTCTCTCTGGCTGTCCTTATGCCCATCACATATTTTTATACCAAATCGCTGGTGCCTAAGAGAGGCAAATATCTCCTTGAGGTGACTGTTGGCGATCCTGAAACAAATTCTCCGGGAGCCACTGAAATAACCAGATATCTTATTCCTCTGGAAATTTGGGATATGATTAAATGGGAGGCCCCTTTAGTTCCTGGCTCAATCCGCATGAATGGGGAAGAAGTCTTCCTGGCAGTTAGGACATGGAAGATCGAAGGCACGAATCTAATCTATAAGGTCAAACTTGCGTGGCTGCATTTTAATCAACTTGAGTACGCAAGAAATAAAAGTATCCTTGAAAGGGCTGTGGCATTTGCAACCCAGCTCAGTCTGGAAAATGCAGAACTGGAAAAACTCAAGGAATTCCTTGCGGTTGTGGAAGGCAAGAGGCAAAAGAAGGAACATTTGGACCTGATCGAAAAAGCATACAGGGAGAGTCCCTCAGACCTTCAAAAGAGGATCGTGGAACTCGAACACAAAATAGGAATCCTTGTTAAATCCAACGAAGAACTGCTCTTTGGACCCAAAGACAAAGAAGAAAAGGAGGTAGCTGAAAATGCCATATCGAGTGAGTAGGAACATCAGGGATACCAAGGTTTTTCAGGCGATAGACGAGATAATCTGGGAATCCCCTGAATTGGAGAACAATGTTTGGCTGAAGCACCGACGGGAGGTCATTGAAATGATAGAGGATGAGGGTGTCAGGACTCCTCCACTATCTGCAATATTCGAGGAGGAAGTCATTAAAGTGGAAGAATCTCAGGACTCACTCATAACACTTCTATTAAAAAGAAAAAAGGAGGCTGCCAATCATGAAGAATGATGTTCAAACTCCAGAAGGCTTGAGGATTATCTACGATCTCCTGGTGAAGGCGTCAGAATATCCCGGAGAGGTCCCTCATAACCCCAGAAATTTATATTCTTGGGGAGAGAAGATCAAATCGCTGCATCAATTGCTCTCCGGATACTATGATGAAGAATACAACAGAGAATTTAAGCTGATTCAGAAAGGAATTATAGAGGTCTCTAAGGAGTTTCCTTCTGACCGCTATACGTATGAGTCCTATGATCTTCTATTCTCATGGCTTGGGGCAATATCAAGACTGTATGGCAGGTTGGGTTTGCTGATCCCCATGAACTATACATATTCTGAAGGAGGCGAAGAAGGGATATGACCGGGAATAACGAGAAAGATGAAAATGACCAAGCTGACCCAATGCAGGGAAGCGTATGGCTCCTGCAATGGATTCAACGGAGAATTGCAAAAAATAGAAATCTAATCGCTCTATTTATCGGTGACACAGGAAGCGGAAAATCACTTTCATCTATCAGATTGGCTGAAAGAATAGATTCAGGGTTTAACGTTGACCGCATTGTATTCACTGTTAAGGAATTTTTAGATCTGGTAAATGCTGGCCTTCCTCCAGGTTCGGTCATTGTATTCGATGATGCGGGATTGGGTATAAACGCTAGACTCTGGCAGGAAATGAGTGCTAGGGTGTTTGGAATGTTGACTCAAGGATTTCGTTATAAGCAGATTATCACCTTTATTACGGTTCCTGATGAGTCATTCATTGAAAGGCAGTCTAGGAAACTTGTGCACATAAGATTTGAAGCAACCGATGTGCAGGGCTTAATGAAGATGAAACTTCTCTCAAAGAATCCATTTGATCCAGAGCATCCAATGGCGAAATATCCCCGGATCCACAGAGGCATATCCGAGATTACAATTAAACTGGTGAAATTCCGTCTCCCCTCTAATGAACTCAGGGAGAGATACGAGGCCAAAAAGAAAGAGTACATGGAAAGGAGATTCAAGGAATTCCAGGAAGAACTGACCCTTCTTGACCAGGGCAAGATGTTGACGAAAAACGGTACGCCCTCGGTTGAAGTACAGTGCGATGAGTGTGGGTATAAATGGGATTATACTGGAGCCAAGACTATTGCACGTTGCCCCAACTGTGAACACCGTGTATATTTGACTAAAATGGAGGAGAAAGAGTCGCAGGGCATAAAGGTGAAGTGCAGGCACTGTAAGTATGAATGGATGTATTCTGGCGGAGCAAAGAGGACGGCTTGTCCGAACTGTTTGGGTTACGTGAATACTAACAAGGACCTTGCAGAACCGAAACAAGAAGAGGATCCATTTGACCCCATGAACACACCAGCAAGGTCGGACATGACCAAGGACGAGATCTTCGATCTGATGGCAGAGAAGATGATAAGGAAAGGAGAGAAAATTACCCCAGATATGAAGGATCTTATTGAGACGCTTGCTGAGTCAGCAGAAAAGGAACTGAAAAAGAACAGTGGTAAAGACGGAGATGGAAAACCGGTACAGGGGGAAGGGAAATGATCTATATCAATGGGTCATGTAACAATGGCATCACATCACGGCCTACTCAGAGAAAAAGCACCTTTCGGTCAGAAGACTGTCATGCGGTGGTGTGGTGCTCCTATTATTATACACACATGATTCAAGAGGCTTCATGGATCGAATTTTCCGGCCGGTTCATACATCGGAGTTAAAAACGGAGTTAAAAAAATGAACAAAGAGGATGAAAAATACCGGATCAAACCCAGAAAGAAGTATGCAAGGCAGGTATGGCTCCTGAATGGTAAGACCATAATAGTAGAACCATTGGAAATGGATCCGAATGAAACAGCACAAGACAAGAAGGAAGAAAATAGAGAGGTGAAATAAGAAATGACACAGAAATGGATAACAAAAAAGAATGGAAATGAAAGCAAGCATATACCCATATCGTCAGAGAGAACAGTTCGAGAAGTCGAAATCAAGGATCTGGGAACTTCCCCTGCACAACTGGAAAAACAGGCGTGGGATCTCCTTGGAGATCTGAGCAAGATATCTAATGTGGACCAGCTGCTACTTCAAATGCGAAAATACAGTGGAACTCTAGGAGACTATTCCGGGTTCAATTCAATGCTAATAAATTTGCAGAACAAGAATGCTACAATCGTCAGATCGGCAAACGAATGGAAATATTTCGGCAGAGAGGTAAAGGATGGAGAGCCTGCAATATCGGTTCTCTATCCATTGGGCATACCTTCTAAGACTGGACCCGGAAAAATCAAGGACTTCATTGAGAAGAAAAGGAAAGAGGGTCTGGACGATGAGGCAATAGAACAGCTCATATCAGAGAAATTTAACACAGGGAGAACCGGAACAGCATACGTATTCGGCACGGGAAAGGTTTATGACATATCTCAAACACAGGGCATCCCGGGGAAAATGAAACCGGTTGAGGAGGTGGTAAAGGCCAACACTCTATATAATACACTTAAGAAGATAGCAAGGGAGCACTACTCCGTCGAAGAAGACACAATATTCAATGGTGCCAGAGGATATACCGCTCACTCAGGGGAAGGTCAGAAGATTGTTGTTATGAAAATACCAGGCGAAGACGTAAACGTCCTGCATACTCTGATTCATGAGATGTCCCACGCAAGATTGGAACATCTTTACAGGAAAGATCTTCCGAGAGGTCTAGCAGAATCTGAAGCTGAACTCTCCACTTACCTTGTGGGAGCTCACTTCGGATTTGATTTCAAGGATGATTCATCAGCATATATCAAGGGATGGCTTGACGATGCAAGATCTCATGGTAATGATCTGGGAAAGGAAAATCTTGACCGGGTCATGAACAATGCAAGATGGCTTATCAATGAGATCTCAGGAAAGTTATGAGGCATAACAATGCCAGGGAACACTAAACGCAAAGCAACCTCAAGGAAAC